>CABMIB010000014.1 GCA_902386135.1 uncultured archaeon | reverse complement strand
GGACGTAAGCGAGAAGCCAGTGCATTAAAAAATGATAGAACTTGTTTCCGCTGAGCAGATCCTTAACATTTACTTCTTTGATTTCTTCTTCCCCTTTTAATGCTTTATACCTTCCCTTGCAGAGTTCTACAGCCACGATATCGGGCTTCTCTCTTTCAATTACTTCATTGACTTCAGTTACGCTCTTTTCTGAAACGTGAGCGGTTCCGACCAATATAATCCTGCCTGTATCAAAAGAAGGAGCCGGATTTTTGTAATTGGGGTTGTAACTTATTGCAGATGTTCCGTTATTCATATCATTCCTGTTTCTCTCTGCGGTGGCCTTATTATCGTTGTTATAGAGCACGCTGCCTCGATTTTTTCTATGGTCTTTCGGATGATATCTTATATATCGATATGCACTCTAAGTCGATATTGTAAGACCAAGCACAATTAATAAAAGGCCTATCAAGAGCTCAGATTTGGGATTCGTCCAGATGTAATGATTCAGCGTTGAAATATAATATTTCAACTTGCGTATTTTAATTATCCCCTTCATTATAGCTCCATTCATCTCAAACATTCTTATTGCATTTCCACTCTTAAAAACCTTTCTCTCGATGAATTATTTTCTTACAGTCAACACCGGAATCCCTGAATTTCGTAACACTTTATCAGCCACGCTTCCGAGTAAAAATTTTTCTATCCCGCTTCTACCCAATGTACCCATTACTATCAGGTCTATAGATTGCTCTTGCGCAAGTTTGAGAATCTCCTCTGCCGGATGCCCCTGCACAATCCATTTTTTAATATCCAGACCTTCTTTCTTTGCCATATCCTCAATGTATTTTATAGCCTTTTCACCCTCTTTTCTGTATATATCAATACAAACACCCTCATTTCTCAAAACCCTTTTTAGACCCCCGGTAGACCTGTCAGTATAAAGCTCTCTGGCACAATCGGCTTTTATATCCATCACATAAACAGCATGAAGCTCTGCCCCGGAAAGCTTAGCAAGTTCGATTGCATGGGTTACTGCCTTTTTAACGTGCTCTGATCCGTCCGTTGCTATTAAGATTTTTTTAAACCTCTTGTTCATAAATTTTCCATCCAAGCCATAACAATTTTAGCAGGTGCAAGCCCGTTTCATTAAGCTATAAACCAATTTCGCATTATATTTAAATGTTATTTTATAACGAATTTAAATGTAAGAATTTTTTGTACTATTTCAGAAAAGTGTAGCGAAAGTTATATTTTAAGGTAATTATATCTTAAAAAACTCATGCGTGCTGGTTTCAATGTACTCTTATTAGCCGGTATCCTGATATCCCTGACGATGCTATCGAATCCGGGTTATGCTGAAGTTGCACCTTCCAAAATAAACACCTCAATTTACGTTTATAACATACGTGGCTTTGATGTCTCTACAGGTCAGTATGACGTTGATTTCTATATTCATTTTAAATGGAACGCGGACGATGTCCCGAAGAATATCTCTGACCAGGTAACATCGTTTGACCTTATGAACGGGCGAATCGATAGCCAGAAGACCATATCCAGTGACCCGGGTGATATCTGGCTTCAAGTTTCAGGCACATTTAACAAACGGGTGGACCTAAAAGACTACCCGGCAGATACACAGACCCTGACCATAGAGCTTGAGAACTCAAACCTCAACAACACTCAACTGGTTTATGTCGCTGATACAAAGGAAAGTTCACTGGATAAAGATGTTGAGGTCCTCGGCTGGGTGATCAAAAGCTTTGAAATCTATACAAAAGACCACATATACCCGACATTTGGCGAGACATATACTCGCCTGGTCTATCAGGTAAATATAGCCAGATCCACCTCTATCCTTTTCAAAACAGTGCTGCCGGCTATGCTGTTACTGATACTCGGCTTATTTGCCTTCTTTATACCGCCCGCTGACCTCTTCGAAAGGCTTGGGCTTCTCATAGCAGTCATCCTGGGCTCATTCCAGCACCACCTGGCTGTGAGCGGGACAATACCCCCTGCTCCGTACCTGACGCTGATTGACGCAATAATGGTCACCAATTACATCACTCAGGGTTTTATTATTATCGTGTCAATTTACCTTTTCCGTCAGGAAGAAGAACGAGGAATCAGATTGAATAAGAAGATGCCGTTCGTAGTTATAGCAGTAGCTTTAGTAATATTCCTTTTAATATGGCGGCTCCTTTGAAAAGATTATGATATGCCTGTAAAAAATTAGATATTTTGGGGAGAGCGCTTAATTTTAAAATTGCGATAATCGCGGGCATGGTATTATTATAAGCTCTGGATGCAGAAGGAATATTTAAGAAAATTGGCATGACCGTACTTAGACCTTATTTCGAGAAAAAGAAACATCACGAGCGGTAGAAGAAAGGAGGCGTTGAATTGATCATGAAATATTCTTTAGCCCGGGGAGAATCCGGAGTGTAAATATATACGGTGTTTATCGTCTCGCCAAACCTGCGCGAATCGTGTAAATAATAACCCTTGTCCAGCCTTGAGATATTTTTGACCAATAGGATTGATTTATCCTGGTCCATTTTAATTATTTCGTAATCAAAGTTTGAGAATACTAAATTTAATTTTGGCTCAAGGCTTTTACTCCCAAGAAGAAGAATATACAATCTTGGCAGATCTCCAATATCATAATTCACAGTGAATGTTGCATCAGCCCTGTCAAATTTGATGATGAGTGAAGTTATCTGCAGCGATTGTCTTCCTGTTTTCCCGTCTGTAAGGATCGCTGTAAGTAAAAGTACTGTGAAAAGTACCAGTACCAGGTTTTTCATGCACTGAACAGTATTCGCTACTTAAATATATCTTTTTGCCATATTATTGGAGAACATAAGAACAGTGAAAGAAGAAGAATCAGGCAGGCAGTTGAGAAGATAAAGAAGGAATAAAAAACCCAAGCATCCCCTCAATACCCCTGATCTATGAGCCCCAAAAACCCACCCGCCAGACGAAAATTGAACTCCATTTATGGCCAGTTTGAATCAGATACCACATAATCTTGTTTTGAAAGAGGGGATATAGCGCCACTGTTCACGGCTTTACATCTCTGCCAATTTGAGTGATTTCAATTTCTTAATTCAGGTACGAGATTAAAAAAATTGGTGAGATTTGGGGATAATTTGGGAAAATCATTTTACAGTATAGCTGTTTACGATAACTAGCGCTCTCAGGGGTGACTACGCAATCTATCGGGGGCGATAGCGATGCTCCGCTTACATTTGGTGATGGGGCGGTGCAAGCTTTACAAAAGAAAATATTGGATTATGAGTGGATAAGGAGGATATATGAAAAAAACTATATGTGTATTAGTCCTGTTAATGCTATTGACAGGAATGGGAATAGCTACTGCAAGCGTAAATACAGATATACCAAATGCTGAACAAATCTCTCAGCACGCTATTCAGCAAGGGATGAGTGGATTTATACAGGTGTTTGAAAACTTCTATCGACTTTTCATGAGATTATCTCTTCCAGAGTCTTTAAATAAGTTCTTTCAGACACAAAAACCTGAAATCCCAGGAAATGAATGGGTAGGCGAAATGTTCGTACAGGCAGGAGCATTTGAAGGAATTGCGACGAACCTGCAAGAAGGCGATATGGCTAATGCTACAGTATCCTACAATGTATTCGCAAACGAATATAAGAAAATCTCCATGAAGGTCCCGGAATGGAAAGGATATTTCGATGTTGCAGCAGTAGATAAACTTGGAAAAGACCTTAAAGCTAAAGATGTAAATGCTTCGTTCCAGGATATAGGAACTATCGGAGCTACATGCAGTAAATGCCACGGAGACCATCAGCCTCAAGTATGGGCAAAATATTACTGGAGAAACTTTGATACAGTAAATGTCAGCACATCTCAAGGAAACCTTTCTTGGACACCTGCAATGTTCGCTCTCGCAGGAGCATTTGATGGCATAGGGGTAAATGCTGCCGAAGGCAAACAAAATGAAGCAAATAACAGCTTCAACCAGTTCAAGGCTTTATACACAGATGTTAAGACTGCATGTGACAATTGCCATGATTCACCAAGATTTTACTACGTCAGCGACGATGTATTCGCAAAGATAGATCAGATGGGAGAAAATATAACAGCGGGCAATTTACAGAATGCCGGGGCAATTCAACAAGAACTGGGGATACAGTGCTATAAGTGCCACGTCTTACATATGCCAGCTCAAGACATGAAAGATAAGATGGAGAAATAAACATCTCCATTTTTTAATTTTTCCCTATATTTTCTCTCTCCTACTCGCATACCTTGCATATGAGTTAGACAAATTTACAACAATCACTGGCATGCGTTCATACGACCTTTTTAATGCTAACCTCAACCACCTTCTGTGCTGGTACATATCCCTTCACACCTACCTCACAACTCTATTTAAATAAATGATTCCAAGAAATATGTATGGACTTCCCCTTTCACCAAAACTTTTTTTAACGCCTCCACCTGGCGAAAAAGTGGGGAAGTCCGCATATCCTTTGGATTAAATTTGCGCTATTTGTCTAGAAAATAAAAGCAGATAATCAGAAGAAAAAACAATTAAGCGATAAAATATGTATCGCATCATGTAAAATATTGGTGGACTTCTCTCTCCTTCGGTTTTTTGAAATTCGTAACTGAAATATAAAAGGGGAAGTCCTTCCTCTATTAAATCGGTTTTATCTACTTTCTTTTTTCAGTTCCGGCGCTTGATTGCAATTTAAAGTGGTCTCATCTTATTTTAGAGGCTTTTTTGTTACGCGACGATATATTCGTATTTCCTTGCTCCATATGCGAGTTTCATCCCCATCCCGATAGCCTTTGCTTTATCTGCCTCTCCTGGCATACCTTCAACAGCTACGTCTGGTTTAATCCAGTGAGGATTGAACTTGCCCACTGCGCTTTCCATGTATTCAAGTACATTGACTTGACCTCCATGACCTGTAACAAAAAGCAATACAGGTTTACAACTCACCTTAGCCCTGACATGGTAAAGTTCTTCAAAGAGAATTTTAAGTTCTCCTTCCATGTACTCAGAAGCAGAATGTGAGCCAAAAGCATACCCATCGGCTGAAACTGCATCGTCTGGTGCGACGTCCTTTGCCCTTTTCACGTCGACGGATACACCATCAACTTTTTTTATCCCATCTGCGATAACCTGTGCAAGTCTTCCAATACTTTCTACTCCAGACGCATAGGCTATCAGGATTTTTTTGCTATTAACCATCTGACCATCTCCTGTTAAACTGATTGCGTCTAAAAGAAAGCATTGTCATTTATAGTTTATGGTTACTCCAATTGATTTTTCGTTTTTCAGGACTTATCGAAAGTGTCTATTACAATTGTACTTCTCTGTCGGATCCCGACATAGTGCCATCCTATTGCTACCTTGTTGCAATAGAGCTTGGTGGGCAGGGATGGGGAAAGTGAGTAAATAAAGCTATCGGTACTTAAAAATTTTTACCTGCCCACGAGCACCATTTAACAACTCTGTTGCACTTAAAAGCTTATGATTGTCAAATATATGTTAAATACACGTATTTCACACCCTTAGAAACAAATAGAAAAGTTTAAGTAGTCAATAGATATAAAGTAAAGCTTGTCTAAAAATCGACATGTTTTAGGCAGGGATTGGAGTGAATATGAAATATTCTACAGGAGATGTTGTAAGATTCAAAATTGGAAGAGATGAGATACAGGAAGGAGAAGTTCAGGTAGTGGAAGAGAGCCGTGATGAGAGCATTCTCTACATAAACAGTTTCAGCGGCTGGGCATACAAGATCTCTGAAAAAAGAGTTGTATCACGGCTAACCTGAATATTAGATTATATTTAACCGAAGGGAGTGGGACCTTATTGGGGAGAAACAAATCGTTTCTCCCCCCTCCTATTCATTTACCATAAGTTTTTAGCCGAGTGGACGTCACTACATCTTTTTCTTTTTTATTAGGACAAAAGTACCTGTTACTATTGTATTTCAATAGGAGCCATCGCAAGAGCATATAGCAACAATACATAGTAAAAATATGTAGAAACTAAACTGAGCAGGAAAACCATAGCTATAAATAAGATAAATAGCAAAATTAAATCATAAATAGGAGAAGAATTATCCAGATATGATTTCTCTTGATAGAATATTGGAGCTAATTCAAGATATACAATGGCACAGTCTTGATGAGATAAAATTAATTGTCTCCATGCCATCGGATAAGTTAAATGAGGCACTTTACTTCCTCCAAAAACAGGCGCTCATTGATATAAAAGATGAGATGTTGAAGATAACATACACCGGACTGAAATTTTTGCAACTTAAATCTTAGCGCAGTATCTCTTTCACGTTTTTCAACCTTTTCAATAGCTCCTTTCCTTTTTCCGTAATTGCGTAGCTTCCCGTTCCAGGATTATTGCTTTCAACTATAAAACTCTCTTCTATCAAGAAATCAAAGTATTTCTGTAGCCCTCTCCAGTTAAGGTATGCTCTTTGCATAATCCGTGTCTTTTTCACCGATTTCTCTTCCGTTAACACCGCCAGCATGTCTTCGATTATTTCGAATCTACTTCTTTCTTTTCTCATCCCTCCACTCTCCTTGTTTTTCTGGTATATAAGGATAGTTCCCGGGCTGGCGCTGGCAACTATTAATTTACCCGCATTCGGGTCAATAGTTATATTATTCTGCCACATCCCAATCCCGATCTCAAAAGCTTTCGTAATAATGGACGACATGGTATAAATCATTTCACCGTGAGTTATCGTAGAACCTATCAGCAGTCCGCCAACGCCGACAGCAATAGCTTCCCCCCGGCTCATATCTTTTATTTCGGTTAGCATACTTCCCACGTTAGATCTCATGAGTATTCCTCCCCAAATACCGCTGTAATATATTAAAGGTTCTAAGATACATATGAAGCTTTCTACACTAGCGGTATTCGCAGTAGCTTAATGTTTTTTGCCGGCTCCCAACAGACGGAGAGGTTTATACAATTTGAAGGCCACCCTTGCCATTGTATTCCAGCTATCCTAAACGATCTCTTTCCAAAGGAGAAAATTTTCTTGCAATTATAAACTCCACCAGACGAATTTCAAACCTAACCTTCAGTTTTTGCTATGCTACTCCCCAGTTGGCACACCCAATAACCAGACGAATTCTCCAAAAAAAGAAAGGAGAAGATTATCAAAATCACCGTAGCACATTTTCAAACTTGTGATTAAGCTTTGAACATTTCCTCTAACTGGCTAACTTCCAGAAATGGGAATGTCTTGTATTTTGTGAATTTTGCGTACTTCGATATTTCCATATGGATCTCCTGCTCTGTTCCCTCGCGGATTACATAACCCTTAAATCCGCCAACAAACGCTCCGAACTCCAGAGTTCTGCCATTTTTCATATCCTCCTTAATCATATTCAGCAACATTGCATAATATTGCATTTGCTCTTCAGGACTATCGGGGATTCTGGTTCTATCAAGTTCCCAAAGTGTTAGAAACTTTGTCATTTAATCACCTCCCTTTGAATTTCTCCCAAAATTTACAAATTAAAATAACGTTTTTGGAATATATAACGTTGCTTATCATGACAAAATCCTCGTAATTTCTTTTAAGTTGTTAGATGCTCCCTTGCCATTGTATTCCAGCTATCCTATAATGAATCCGACCTCACAACAATTGGTGAGGTATCCGGGCGTATTTTTTACGAGATGATTCGGCTCTGCCGGTACTAATGATTATTAGATAAAAATAGAGTGAAGGAGTCAGTCCACAAATGCCTTTTTAACTTTTCCTCACAAATATTTAAGTGTATAATAGTTAATCTAATGATAAGTGATAAAATGGCTGAGATGAAAACCACTCATAAAAGCGTGTTGCTTGACCTTATATACGACTTTGAGGATTTTATAAATAAACTTGAGAAAAGAAAGGAAGAGCTTGAGATGTTAAAAGATGATCTGCTAATTTATAGTGATCCCGAATTTATGGCAAGCATTAAAAAAGGCATCCGTGAGGCTGAGAGCGGAGATACCGTGAAATGCAAAGGTAGCCGTGACAGGAAAAAACTCTTTGAATCGCTGTAATCAGAAATGTATCAGAGCGAGTTCACTAAGGAGTTTCTCAAAATACTTAAGAAACTAAAAAGTAAAGATAAATCGCTATTTAAGAGGTTGGAACTTAAGGTTGAAGAAATTCAGGAGAATCCAGATCACTACAAGCCTTTAAGGAATGAATTGAAGGGGTTAAGAAGGGCTCATATAGGATCATTTGTTATAACCTTCCAGATACGAGAATCAACTGTTATATTTATCTCCTTTAAGCACCACGACTATGTATACGAGTGAAAAATAATTATTCCTTATCTTTCTATCAATTTTACACTTCTGCCTTCCTGAACGCTTGCTAAAAACTAGCTGGAAGGTTGCTGGATTTCCCTTAATAAAGAGAATCCCTCTCACCTTACTTCAACCACCGTATCAAGCACCATGCTCTTGAACGGATAGACTATCATCTTAACATCGTACTTTTGCCCGGACACAAGCCTTGCAGAAGGATCGTCGCCAGCGGTTATGTTGACCACCGCATTGGTTACATTATACGTAGCACCTGGATAGTTGGTCACATTCGTAGTGATTATCTGGTCTCCAGCTTTGAATAAAGTGCTTGAAACCCGATATGCAGGCGGCTGTCCTACAGGTACTATGGACAACTCCCAATCACCTGCTCTCAAGGTATCCCCACCTCTATCCGTTATTTTCATATCGACAATTCCAATAGTTTCAGGAATACTTGCTACTGTAATAGCCGCAGTAGGTGGTTTTGGACTTGCACCGCCGAAACTACCAGTAAATCCAAATCCAAACACCGCAACCACTGCCGCCACGATCACAGTAATTGCTACCATCAGTATAACTCCAATGACTGGAGATACAGCATTGCAATTTGTTTTAAATTTATTAAAATAAAAATCAAGTTGCCCCCGAAAAAAGTAAAAAGAGGGCATAAAAATTTGCCCTACCTTACTTCAACCACAGTATCAAGCAACATTGCGTTGGACGGGACGTGAACCAGCTTAATGTCGTACTTCTGACCTGATACCAAGTCGTTTCCTGGTAACGTAACATCACCACCATTACCCAATGCACCACCAATGTATACATTTGTGTTGGTTACATTAACGCCCTGGGGGTTAGTGGTCACTACCCAACTGCCATTTGTTGTTACATTTGAAGTTATTATCTGCGCTCCAACTGCCAGATTGTTTCCTGTCTGTGAAATCACGAAATTAGGCGATTTCCCAACAGGGACTATGGATAACTTCCAGTCTCCGCCTTTCAGTGTATCTCCACCTTTGTGCTGTATCTTCAGGTCTATGCTGGTTGTATCTGGGTTATTTGCTGCCACTATACTTGCAGTCGGTGCAGCAGACTGCTGACCGCCCAGGCCGAACACGAACGCTGCAATTACAGCCGCTAATATGACAGTGATCGCCACCATGAGGATTACACCAATGACAGGCGATATAGCCTTTAATAAGCCTTATTTTACTTATTAAAGGCAGTGTATACCTTATATTCCCATTCTAAGCCTTTAAAATTGTTAGAAGGCTGCAAAATGGTATCAGACGCAATGAAAAATTTAAGTACTTATGTAAAGTATGAGGACTTCTTAAAACTAGAACAGACTGCCAAAGATTATGAGAACAGTGCAGTATTAAAACGTGCCAGAAAAGGTGAGTATTCTCTGTTTATTCGACTCTTATTCTTTACTGGCGCAAGAATCGCTGAGATTGTAGGCACACCAAAAAGACCATATACACAATGCCTTTTTCCTGGCTTTAACAAACGAAAAGGAAGATGTCCAAAATGGAGTGCCATAAAGGATGATAAGATTTGCATAGATAGTAAATGTCCTTATCTTGTTACCTATGTGCAAAAAGAGCATCACGGCATCAGGGTTAAAGACATTGTCTTTAAGGATAGGATTATTGCGATATATGGTAAAAATGTAAAATCTTGCGAACTAAAACCGAGAACGATAGTAATAGATTCGGATACCTTGAACCTGATTCAAGAGCATATAAAGAGATATTCTTTGAAGGTAAACGATAAAATCATCAATCTTAATGAGAATGGTGCAAAACTGTTTATCGAGAAGCTCAGGGAAAAGGTAGGATTGTCGTGGGTCAGTGCCCATAAATTCAGGCATGGACATGCTATCTATTGTATTCAGCATGGAATGGACTTAAGAACGCTGCAACAGCAGTTAGGACATGAAGACCTGGGTACTACTGCCATTTACCTACAGTTTGCAGTAGATGACCGTAAAAAGGCTTACGACAAGGTATTCGGCACTAAACCTGATCATATTAAAGTTCAGTGCCCTAAATGCGGGCTTGCTTTTCGGCTGAAGAAAAACCAGGAGATTGATGTGGAGGATAGGATAAAGGCAATACTGCCAAGTTAAATTTATCAACGCAAAACTTGCAAGGAAAATGATTGATACATGAATTTTTAAGGCTTATTTTGAAAATAGAATAAAATGGAAACAATATGGAAGAAAATGGAAGAATATGAAAACCCGAATACCTATATGGAAGAATATGAAAGCTTACTCTGTCTTTCGTTCTCTAGCTTTCATATCCCTTTACTCATACTGTTTCTGTATCTACAATAAAAATTACCGAATGCACCAGAGAACTAAACTATGTATACCCTTCCCCCTCGCCCTCGCTCCGCTCGGGCTCGGTTAGCATTTTACATTATTAAAATACCAATAAAAAGAGCAATCTAAAGATTGCCCAGTTCTTTGTAAACCAAGCCTCCCAAACAAGGGAATATCGCTTTTCAATTTTTAAAACTAAAAAAGTCCAATTTCCCCCTCTCCGCAATTTATATATCTACCCGATAATATCTAAGCGCCAGTACCTTAGGAGAGGTGAGTGAAAAACATGTTCAGGAATGGAATTCTTACTAAAAAACAGGTAGTGAATAATTTGAGCATTTTGACTGAAAAGGAAGAGGATTCAAGGCTGGGAGGATAAAATGCCATCAAAAGCAGAAATCTGGGCTCTAATAATCTTTGGCATTCTTTTTTTACTCATTGGTTTTGTATCCGGAATTTTTACATATTTGGGGCTTATCCTTATCGGAGCGGGTCTTTATCTGGGCTTAAGGCCAGGAGGGATTTTAAGAAAAGAGCAGGTTTTGGAGAGCTGGGGAATGTTAATTGAGAACGGTCAGGGTAAATACGATAAAGTTTTTCAGGATACCGAGAATTTTATCGAAGAAAGCAAAGCCCCATCTCTTGAGACTTGGAAAGATCAAATGGCGCCAGGAATAATCGGGAGTTTCTTTGGTGAAAAAAGAGATTTCCTAGTGGTTAAAGCTCAACAAAGCTCAATGCTCAAGCCCTATCAGATTTTCGTTAATGCAAGGGACTACGGCAATAATCTTGATGTCTCTTGGTATTTAACCTATAGACCATCAATCTTAGAGGCTTTGCTTTCCCTGTTCCGTCTTGGAGGATCGGCTCTTGCTTTGAGCGAACTTGACCTTTTTGAATTGCAGGATTTGACTGCCTATACCACGGTTTGCCATCATTCTACCTTAAAGGCAGTAGGAAAGTTAATGCTCGCTCTTGATCAAGACCCTTCGAAGATTGACAGAAAATCAAAAGGTTTCTTGGGCATATCCTAGTAGCAGCGGCTCATACCGCCGAGAATTTTTTTTGATTATGGGGCTTTTAGACTGGCTTAAAGGAAACAAAAAAGAAGCCAAACTAGAGATAGCTGAGAAGCCAAAAATAGAGCCTAGAGTGATCCCGGAAGAGGATGCCTTAGATCTTGGCTGGTACTGGAGCGAGAATAAAGATGAAATGCAGATGGCAAAGATCCAGGAGAAGGATAGGAGTACTCATCTCTACGTGGTTGGAGCTTCCGGCGCCGGGAAATCCAAGTTCTTGGAATTCTTAATCAGGCAGGACATTTTAAAAGGAAAAGGATTCGGATTAATTGATCCTCACGGCGATCTGGCCGAGGAAATCAAGGGCTTTCTTCTTCTGGCTTTATCAGAAGAAGAAATAAATGAAAGGATAGTCTATGTTGATCCGGCCAACGAAGAATACACCATAGCCTTCAATCCTCTAGAGAAAACCGAAGGGATTTCGTCTGCTGAAATAGCTGCCGAGCTTATTGAAGCCTTCAAGAAAATCTGGCATGACTCCTGGGGAGCAAGAATGGAGGATCTTCTCAGAAATACGCTTATCGCTCTAATCGAAGCTGACCTTACTCTGGTTGACCTGCCACAATTTCTCATAAATGGAGACTTCAGGCTGAATACTTTGGATAAAGTAAAACACCCTATCACAAAGCAATATTTCCAGCGTTTCAATAATCTTTCGCCTAAAACTAGGGATGAATGGATGGAATCAACCCTGAACAAGGTTAATGCCTTTCTTTCAGACGATAGGCTGAGAGATATGTTCTCATTCAAGAAATCCTCTTTTTCCTTAAGAGAAATCATGGATAATAGCCAGATTCTTCTCTTAAAGCTTGACCGGGGGAGATTAAAAGAAAACGCTGATCTCATCGGCTCTCTTTTCATGACTAAGATTAAGCTCGCCGCGTTCTCCCGCTCTGATATTCCCAAGGAACAAAGAATCCAGTTTTATCTTTACATTGACGAATTCCAGAACTTTGCCACCAAGACCTTTATTGAGCTTTTATCTGAAGCCAGAAAATACGGCTTATCCCTGATACTCGCCCATCAGAATCTCTCCCAACTGCCGGAGGACTTACAAGATTCAATCCTCACTAACTGCGGAATCCAGGCAAGCTTTCGGATTTCCAGAAAAGATACGGAAATAATGGCCAAGGAGTTCTTTGAAACTACCGGCACGGAAGTCAAATCCTATTCGATCTCTCCAGAGTCAAATGATGTTGATTTCTATTCTTACCAGGAAGAGTGGGAGAAGTACTTTCAGGAACTCCAATCCCTACAGAACAGGTTTTTCTATATCAAGCACAAGATAGAAGGCGGAGTAATTCCGCTAAAAACACATAGCATTGCCCCTAGCTACGAACTGGCCAAGGTTAGTAAAGAAACATATGATGAAATTCTTGAGAACCATCGTTTTGGGCTTAAGTATCTAAAACCGAGAAAAAAGCCGCAACTGGAAGAAGTAAAGGAAAAAGATGAAAAACCCAAATCCGAAGAAATAGCAAAGCTTGAAGAGACGACAAAGCCAAAAACCGAGGAAAAAACAAAATCAAAAACCCTCCAAGAGATCACCGCTTCTCTTATCCCTCTTGAAAAAGCAATGCTCTGGGCAATTGGCACAGGTAATTACCAAGCTTCAGATATCTTTATAGAAGCCAACAAGAAGCTGAAATCTCTTGGGGCTTCGACCTGCCATTATTCCGAGTTTAAAACGAAGTTTTATGAACTGTCCAAGCTCCCTCCTGAAGGCAAAGGCTTAGTTGAATTTGTAAAAAGAGGAAGGAGTTCCTATTACTGGCTTTCTCAATGGGGAGAGATGGCTTTTGCCGAAAAATTCAGCATTCCATCAGATCGGGCGATAAACGAACTTGGGGGCGGGGGAAAACTGGGTAAAGCGGTCTCCTTGGAACTTATTAAAAACTGGCTTGAGCCAGAAGGATACAAGGTAAGGAAAGAGGACGCAATCGCAACTGATTTAAACATAAGCGAGAGAGGCTATACCGACCTTGTAGCTGAAAAAGACGGCCAAATCCTTAGAATCGAAATCGAACATCGTACAACAAAAGACCAAATCGAGAAGAACATCAGGAAAAACCTTGAATACTCTGATACTCTCTACGAGATAGCCAGTGATGAGACAGCTAAAAAGAAACTGATTCAGGTGGCTTTAAAGACAATGTTCCGACTGAGAAAAGACAGGCCGGATAAGGATTTAGTAGTAAGAATCGCCACTATAGATGAATTAAAGAAGAGCGGCTTTAAAGAGTGGTTCGAGGTGGGGAATAAATAGGAACCATTGCTATAACCTTAAAAACCAAAGAAATAAAAAATGGGCAAACTCCTTTTGCCATAAAAAAGAAGAAGTTAACCTTGATTATATCACTTCTTATGCGTTGCTGGCTTTGGTTTCCCTTTTGATTTCTTCTCCTTTGTTGCCATAAGATTTACCCTCCTGATTCAATGAGAATCAGAATAATATAATAACTCTTAAGATATATATCTTTGCTAAAAAAAAAGAAATGAAGGTATTTATTTTACCTTTTCTTTTAACAAGAACTTCAGTAAATCTTTATTAAGGTGCGTCTCTCTTTCCAATTTCCCCAGAAGGGCAGACTCAGATAAACCTTCTTTTCTGCGTTCCTTAATTCTATCAAAAACTTCAGGTTCTATCTCAGAGTATTCGTTAATATCTGTTCTATGACCCCATAAATCGCCCTCAAGTAACGCAATACCCTGCATATTAAGGAACATCTTCGTAGAGTTTGATATTGTCCTTATATAAGAATTGGGTATATGTATGGCTTTCACATCTGGGCACGACTTTACTAATGTGAAAATGTCTTTGTCTGATGGTCTGAAACCGAGATGAACTATTTTTTCACCTTTACTGAGAGAACTTATTTCTTCTTTTGAACTAACAACCCTTATTCTCATGTTATCCCACTCCCTTTTAATTTTACAGTTTTCTATACTATATAACTTTACCACATAGTATAAAAAGTTATCTAAATATTTTTTAAGACCATGTCTATCGGTATCGAATTGTTTATCTGCTTTCCAGTCCAAATTATAGTCATGCCCTCCTTCGACATAACACAAAAGCGCCCCCGCATCAACATCTTCAAGATCGACGGCGCCTATTATTTCAAGCAATTCTTCGATGATTCAGAACTATTCAGGGAGCTTGAGCCGTTTTATGAGAAGCAGAGGTACAGATTTAAAATGCCAACCGCAGGGGAGAGAAATAAGGTCATGAAGCTACTCGATAGGAAGGGCTATGACCCCACGTTAGTTGAAGACCCAGCACCTTATACTGTGGAGGTTAGCAAGTCCCAGAAATATGGCGAGCTTCTCAAGAACTCGGTAGAGAGCTACCCCGTACGTGATAAAATAGTGTTTATACTGAAAGATATGGCGTGGGTTGAGCAGGCTTTAGCAACGGGAGCAGTAGTAAGCGCATCATTGAAAGAATAATTGGCTTTTTTTGTTAACATTCGTCACTTGGATAAAGTTTTAATAAGCAGAAACTAATTACCTATTATAGGGGAGAACGAATACGGCTAAAATAAAACAGCCTACGGATATTTACGTTTATCAGATGAAAGTAACTCTCGAAGATAGTAAACCGCCTATCTGGAGAAGAATTCAGGTTACAAGCGCCACTACCTTATATAGGCTTCACAAGATTTTACAGGTGGTCATGGGATGGAGCGATTACCATCTCCACGAATTCATTATTGATGATATGCATTACGGTGAACCGAGCCCGGATTATGACTTTAAAATGAATAATGAAAAAACAGTGAAATTGAGTCAAGTGGTTTCTGAAGAGGGGGCTAAGTTTGCCTATATATACGATTTTGGAGACTACTGGTATCATAAAATCCTGGTTGAAAAGATTCTGTCGCCGGAGTCGGATAAGCACTATCCTATTTGCCTTAAAGGCAAACGCGCCTGCCCTCCTGAAGATTGCGGCGGAATTTGGGGCTATTACGATTTCCTGAAGACAATCCAAGATCCATCTCATCCAGAACATGACCACATGCTGGAATGGGTCGGCGGAAGCTTTGATCCTGAAGCTTTTGATCTTAGTGATATCAACCAAAAGTTGAGAAAAGTCAGATGAGGACTTATAGTAAATTCGAAAGTCAAGCAGCAGAGGAATAAAAATATAATCTTTCAGGGAAATTCAATCTTGTATGAAACTAAAGAAAGGAAGTGGGACTCTCGTTGAGGAAATGAAACAATATTTGCCTATTCCAGCCCGCCCTACTAAAGAATTATCTCGATTCCTTCGCCAAAAAGGAATACATATCGACGTGAACCTCGATTTAAGTATAATCGAAGTATTTGATTCCGGGGATATGGGCGGTATAATTTGCGCTATTGAGGGAGATAAAAAGCAGGGACTTGTTATTTCATTAACTCATCTAATAATAAAGCCCGATCATCCTTTAAGTGATAAGATAGCGGCTTATCAAAAACAGAGGCTAAAAAGCCTGCAGAGCCAGAGGCAATTTAGATTTGCAGAATAAATATCGCCTGTCATGAGTATGTAAAAAACGGTTTAAGGGATGAGTAAGGATTCATCGCTATAATCGTAAAATAACGAATAACTCTCTAACCGTCAAAAGGAGGTTACCAACTAATATTTTGTTAGGGGGAAAGGAAGGGGGCATTCGTGGCTGCAAAATGCCCTCTCCTTCGACCGTATCATAAGCCCAGTTCTACCTTTGCTGAAGTATCCCATAGCTACACGTTGCCCCAAGCTATCCCTTAAATCTCGATTGTCTCCACCAGTTATGCATTCCAGCCATTCGTGCGCCATCCTATCCTCGGTCTCCATTGCTTCCTTTGCTAACCTTACTAATAAGGGTAACGCTCGAAGGATCACCTTTCGACTATTTGACTCCCAGCTAAAAGCTGGTAAAATTACAGCGAAATCCCATTCAATGATGAGATTGAGCTGATATGGGTTTCAAATAGCCACCATTGATGATCTCAAGCTGATCAGTTAAAAGAGTGGTTCGAGGTGGGGAATAAGTAAGAATAAGCGAAAAATACTTTAGAAATCCAACGAAAGTAAATAACTATGTCTAAGTATAAGGAAATGGATACAGAGAGCTTGATAAATGAGATGATATCTCTTAATCTGGATGTTCCGCCCAATCTTGCCCAAGAGATAGCATCAAGAAAGGATGCTATTTTTTATCTAAGGCGCATACTTCAGGGTGATAAATACTGGTATCCAGGTGGGCTAGGAGATGCATGGGCGCCGATTCATGTTATTCACATACTGCCTCTAATAAAAACAAGAGAAGCTCTTGAACTTTTACTTGATATAATGAGGGATGAGAGGGACGCTTTAGGCGATTGGATAACGGAGGACACACCGACTCTTCTCGCTGCCTTCGGTGAAGATGCAATAGAAAGGCTGAAGGAATATATTCTCGATGAGACACTTGACCGATATATTCGCATCTCAGTTGCTACTGCTTTAAATATGATTGCTCATCAGAATCCTGCTAGAAAAGAGGATATAAAAGCCTTCCTTTTAAAGCTTTTAGAGGATACCAATGACCCGACGTTTGCAGCATTCCTGGTAGACGAACTGCTTTCATTCAAAGACCAGAACCTTCTACCTCAGGTAGATATGGCATTCGAAAAAGGAAAGATTGATACCGAGGTAATAAGGCGAGATGATGTGGACTGGGTTTTCAATCTGCCGGAGGAAGAACAAAGCTATAGCAAATTTATGAAGAATCCTTTAGACCATTTTTCTAAAGAGAATATCGACTATCTCAGGGAGATTTCTTATCCTGAAACAAAAACTACGAAAAAGAAGTCGAAGAAAATAGGCCGTAATGCTCCGTGCCCTTGTGGAAGCGGCAAGAAGTACAAGAAATGCTGCTTAAAGAAGGGAAAATAGTCGTAGGTAGGAATCAGTTCAAAAAAAATGTATTATAGTGGAGCAGTTTTAAAAATTGGTTAGAGGTGGGGAATAGATGAGGAGAGCAGATTGATAATTTGGTTGGGGATTAGATTACCGCCCTCTGCCTCATCTCTGTAATATAGCAACAAATAAAACAGTCCTATATCAAAATATTTGTTATCTAATAATTAGTAAACTTACTGAAAATTGCATATTCAGGGTATTTTAGATACACATGATTTATGAGTTTTTCTAAAGGTAGTTTACTGTATTTACTTTTAATTGTCGTGAGTGCTTTTAAAGTAGTATTTAGGTCTTTTCGATGCTCGGGGTTGTTTAAGACCTTCTCAATTATAGCAGTCCCTTTTCTGGTTAAAAGGTACTGGTATCGAATCTTCTCTCCGTATTCCTCTGGACTTTCTCTTATGAGCCCTTCCATAGCAAGAATATCTAAATCATTTTGTAGTTCAGTCGAATACGGGCCGAAGTCATGAGGATAGAAGTTATACCATTCCTTAACGCCCTCTTCCTCTTTTTGCGCTAAAAAAATCATTTTTTGAAATCTTGTCCTACCGTATATACTTCCGCCATTATTGGCGTATAGGAAGAGAAGAGGAATCACTTGTCTAAGTAGCAAGTATATCACTTCCTGGTTTTAATCCCTTCTCAAACATATTATTAAATTCCTTTTCAAGTACAGCAGCCATCTTCTCATCCGCAATTATTGAGGCTATTTCATAATTGCCGCAAATCCATATAATAACTTTATTGTTAAATATATAAAAATTCATCGGTTGATTATTTGTAATCCGGACACTTATCCCGGCATCTACAAGCTGATGTATAATGCTTGTATTTGAACCATTTAAGGTTACAACATTGATTGCTACTCCTCTACTAATGCATTTTTTAATCCTATCGATATCTTTGGAGGTGAGCCATTCCAGATCATGGGCTGATATTATAATCGAGGTGCAGTTGGTTTCAAGCAGTTTGCGGATTTCGCTAAAAATGCCACTTATCCCAGTAATCTGCCATACTTTTTCTGTTTCTTCCATTTTTTCATTCCTGAGTTCCCAAGCTTGTTCGACCCCCGCTAAAGCCAATCCACATTTTTCTCTCAATTGATTCTGCTCTTGCTCAAGTAAATATCTGGGGTTTTGTGCATCATATTTTTGCGGCCTTTTCCCTGATTTTATTACTGCTCCTCTTTTCTCAAGTTGCGACATTACAGAATATATTTTTCCCTCTGGAACTTTTGATCTAAAGGATAGATCTTTTATTTTTGATGCGCCGTGCTTTACCAATGTACAGTAGGCTTTTACTTCATAACTTTCCCATCCGAAGCCTTTGAGTACCTCTTCAAGTTGTTTCATATTACATCAACTTTGAGTTGTTTAAATATACCACCATTTTTAGGTTTATTTTTGATACTTCAACTAACAGTTGATTTGACAATATATAAATATTTCGCGTGCTTATAAAGCGCCGTGATAAAATATGGAGACTGATATAGTGGAAATAAGAACTAAAGGAGAAAAATTTTATGAACAAGAATAATGAAGAACATGATCCCGGTATTCAGGGAGAACAGAAAGAATACACAATAATCGTAAATGCACGAGAGAAAACCTGGAATAAGAAAGAAATCTCATACCAGGAAGTTATCGAGTTAGCTTTCGGCTCTTATTCTAGTGATGAGAATATCGTTTATACGGTTACCTTCTCAAGAGGCCCGGAATCGCATCATGAGGGATCGATGGTGAAGGGAGACAGTGTGAGGGTTAAAAATGGAATGATATTCAATGTCACACAGACTAATAAGTCATAGCCCCGATCTAAAGAGGCTCAGGGATGAAGGATATGAGATCGAAGTAAAAAGTGCACATCTACTAGTGCATAGTGTTCCGTATGTAAATTCAAGAAGAGAAATCGCCTTGGGTACGCTTGTAACACCGCTTGATAACTTGGCAGGTGATAGAACTACAAGACCACAGACCCATGTGATTTATTTTGCAGGTGAACATCCTTGCGATAAAGAGGGTAATATAATAAAGGGGATTCAGCATTCGAGTGGAAGAATAACTTTGGCAGAGGGGGTAGAGGTTGATCACTCCTTTTCTAACAAACCATCGAATGGCTATGCAGATTATTATGAAAAAGTGACAACTTATATAGGGATAATTGCCTCGCAAGCACAAGCAATTAATCGCGCTGTTACAGCAAAGACTTTCAAAGTCATTGATCCAACCGATCCGGATATCGTTTTCAATTATTTAGATACAAACTCAAGTAGGGCGGAAATTGAAGCCATTTCTGCCAAGCTTCAAAATTTAAAAGTAGCCATTATAGGTTTGGGCGGTACGGGTTCATATGTGTTGGACTTCGTTGCAAAAACACCGGTAAAAGAAATTCATCTCTTTGATGAAGACAAATTCCTCTCACATAACGCCTTTCGTGCTCCCGGAGCTGCTTCAATTGATACATTACGAAAACAGCCGAAAAAAGTTGCCTATCTGCATGATCTGTATTCAAAAATGCACAAACATATCTTTCCGCATGAGTATCATCTAACCTCTTCTGTTCTGGGGGAATTATCAGGAATGAATTTTGTTTTTATATGCATTGATGATGGAGAGGCTAAGAAGTTAATAATTGAAAAATTAATAGGAGCCGCGATACCATTTGTGGATGTTGGGATAGGGATCAATGTTGTGGATGGATTGCTGACTGGAAGCGCTAGGGTAACGGCCAGCACTTCAAAGAAAAACGATCATATTAATAAAAGGATTTCTTTTATCGACGGCGGCGTTGATGATTATAACAAAAATATTCAGATAGCTGAGATCAATGCATTAAATGCTGCTCTTGCCGTTATAAAATGGAAGAAATTATTTGGCTTTTACCATGATTTAGATAAGGAACATCATACGGTTTACGAAATTAATACTAATAAATTGGTGAATGATGAAGCTGTCCCATAAATTTGTAAAAAGTATCCCTGAGCATATTGAAAACGGGATTATATACATCTCCATAGATTACTCTACGGTTATCCATAAATGTTGTTGCGGATGCGGAAATGAGGTAGTTACACCTCTTTCTCCAACCGATTGGATGTTGATATTTGATGGCGAAACGGTTTCCTTATATCCATCGATAGGAAATTGGAGCTTCGCATGCCAATCACATTATTGGATTACAAATAACGAAGTCGAGTGGGCACCTAAATGGACAAAAAAACAGATCGAATATAACCGAAGGAAAGACGAGAAGAATAAAAAAGCTTATTACAAGAATAAAAAGCGGTGATGAAGTTAGGAGTTGATTACTATACCAAGAGGAAGCTCAACAGACGAAAAAATAATTTGGTTGATATTAGGTCTTTTAATTCTTATTGGTTTCATAATTAAAATTGCACAAGCATTGGCCTTACCGGCTTTATTTTTTGCTATCGTTTTTTTAGTATTGTGGTATTTTTCAAAAGATGATAATTCTCTCAAAGCAAGTGCGATCTGCTTCTTCATTTTTTTTGTATTTGTCGTAATAGGGTTTATTTTTGGCAATTCAGAGATTGGAAAACAATCCCAAGAAATCTACTCATTAGCAGTTAATGTCTCAAAGCTAAAATATACTCCGTGAGATGGGTTATTAAAGGATGGATAACGATGGGCATGATATCTAACATAAAAGTATGGAACCTGAAAAGACAAGTTTGCTCTACTTTAGAGGATTTAGAAAATAAAGAGTTGGGAGACTTAGCAAAAAGACTGAAAGGAAACTCCGATAAAGAAACCCTTACTAATGTTTTGGAGTGGCAGCATAGAAATATAAATTATTGGATGGAAAGATGGATATTAGATCTGCCTCTGCGGCTCTTAACACCACTTTACCTTTTCCTTTCTATTATTGTATCTCTGTTTGTTTATGCTTTATTTTATTTAATTAGTTTACCTTTTTTAGGATCCGTATGGTCAGTATATATTGGAGCAGCGGCTGCTGTTATATTCGTACTATTGTCACTATTTCAAAGCACCATAATAAGGGTTATATTTGTCCTATTGCTATCGTTTCCTGCCTTTATAATTATAAAATTATCAGTCCATCAATCACTTTCAAATGCCTCTTCCATTGATTCAGGACTAATATTAGTATTATTGAATGGGGTGCTATTCGGCGCATCACTATTTACTCTAATTTATTTATGGGCTAGCTATTCGCCCATTTATCGAAGAGAAACCAGAAAAAGCAAAATTCAAAAACTCTATAGGATTATACTCGATACTTTCAAGATTAGTTTACCGATAGAGAGGATTCTAAGTTATAGAATGGCAATTTGCCGGGATTATGCAAATCTGACAGCTTCTTTACTTTTTAATCTGAATCCAGATATTGAGGTCTATTTCATTACAATCCCATGGCATGTTGCAGTAGCTGTTAAGGTTAACAATGCCTATTATGTACTTGATCAACGTTTACCGATTCTGACGATAGATGGGTGGTTAATGAGGTGGCATCAAAAAGATGCGGATATCTTCATCTCTAAAGTCTTAAGAGATCCAAATGGAACTCCAGTGAGTGTGGATTTCAGCGAACATGGCAAATATAAAAGGATAGCTGGAAGTCCAACAACCTCCCTTCCTAAAATAGATACTGAAAGACTAACAGCAGGAGTCACGAACGCATTGGGAATAGAGCAGGGTTTACATAGAACCGAACCAGATTTTGAAAAACCTCTGAGAAATCTTGCGACTTACATTGATAACAATATAACAGAATATTCGTTGATAAGAGCAATTAAAAATATGCTTGAAAGTGAATTCTGTGATAATATAAATAAAGTCTCGGAAATTAGGATTTATCAAAATGAGAGGGATTTAATTGTTGCAGTATATTTAGGTGCAAAGCCATTATTGCGGCCATTGCTATAGCCCCCTCTGATGGATCTTCGGTGGGTTTTATAAAACAATGTAAAATCACATTGCCATAATTATAAAATACGATTGATTCTCCCGGATCGTTAAAAGACGAATAATTAACATCTCGGTACAATATAAAAATGGCGGCTTTGCTACTTGATTTTGAGTCCAAAAACGCTAAAATTACAGTAAGATACCCATTCAATGATGAGTTAGAGCTGATATGGATTTAAGATAGCCGCCATTAATGAACTCAATCTGATCATTTTCAAAGATTGGTTCGAGGTGGGGATTGACTCTTAATACAAAAACCGCTAACCATTATGCTAGAGTAACCTATAGGGAAAGGGAATGAAAAAAATTTCATGGCGCATTTGCCCTGTTTGTTTACTTTCACCTAATAATTCATGAAAAAAACGAATTACCTCCTCCCATTAAAAAAAGAAAAAAGTTTTGCTATGGAAACCCAGAAATTTTTCTTTGTTTTCTTGCTAGTTCTGCTTTATTGTGCTTTCCGGTTACCGTAAATCCTGCAAAATCGCCTAAGGCTATTACTGACGGATATAAACAATTATGTTTACAATGCTGATCTTCTAATATATCCATTCTTCCTGTTACGAAGTGATAGTTTTGCTGTCCGATATCAGAGATTCCTAAAGGGGAAATTACTAAAGATAAGAACTGCAGAACCTGTAAAGAGGCGGCGGCAAGACTAAAAGCAAAAACATTTTCATTTTGTCTCAATGTATGGTTTTTTGGCAGTGATTGTATATATCGTGGATCTTCCAGATGCCCTTCGCGCTCTGTTGAAACAAAGCCGGCATTATATTGTCCAGAACATTCTAAACATTGTCTTCCGGGTCCAATAATTTGCGCTTTCCAGTCTGCACCAAGCAAGTTTCTGTCTTCAGGATTTACATTGACAGCAATTCCCACATCAATTACTGGAATAAGGTGAGCATATGCAATGAAGTTTAAAACCTGCCTTGGCCAAGGCCTATCCACACATGCGAGTAATACATCGCAATCTAACGCTTCTTGGAATCCCTCCACCTCGACAATACTCCACTCTTTTTCCGATACCTGAAAATCTTCAGCAGTTGCAATTTTTTTATAAGCTTTTGCAAGCATAGATACCTTTGAAGTACGATTTTTTACGTCGCGAAGTGTAGCGTGGAGCAGTCGGCCTAAATTCCGTAGTTCAACAGTGTCAAAATCAATAAGTTTTATATGTTTAACACCGATTCTTGAAACGGCCTCGCCCACAATGCTTCCGACACTTCCTGTCCCAATTATTCCTACTCTTAACCGGGATAGTTTTGCCTGTTGTTCTGGCTTCCATGGCGAGACTGTTTCTTTCAAATGTGATTTAAACTTCGGAATTGGCAGAAGTTTATCCATAAAGGTGACACTAAAACTCGTACCTACTACTCTTACACTCTGACACCAATTTCTCTGAAACAATCCCCTATGATTCTTGTTCCAAAACCTTCCACTCCATGCTCCATCGGTACCTAAGGTTAATCCTACAAACGGTAATCCGGTTGCCGCGAATACTGCAGGAGCATTTGAGTATTCAGCCCGATAATCGTCATAGCTCATATCTTGCCAGCCGGGACCAAGATGGCTATGCATAAATGCAATACCCGAATTTGTCTCCAGCGCTTTTCCGATAACCCGTTCAATGTATTGCGGTAAAAAACTTGCATTACCATGTATTAACCGCTCGTTCTCTCTTGGTAAAATTAGCTCATGTATCAGTGCAGTTTTTCGACTGCTACCGCTGCTTGGCTTCCAGAGAGCAAAACACAAATCCTCCTGAGCATCATTTCGTAAAAGATGATTTATAGCAAGTTTATTTATGTCCTCAGGAAATGCAATACTATAGCTCATTGTGTTTCAAAGAGATGAAATATATGTCGTGTCATGTATGCTTCGACAGTTTTATTCGTGTTTTGCCAATCATTAAACGGCCTGCTCCAATACTCCCATTCTGGCCCGAAGGGACTTTCTGCGACTCTTTCTGGATGCGTCGCTGCACTAGGGTTCAACGGCAATACGCGCGGAGAAATATGAGGCCCTGACGGCGGTGTTAGAGGAAAATCTTGAGGTATTTCAAATCCCATGGTAATAGTCTTGTCTTTAAATCTTCCAGACATTACTTGGTAAGTGAATTTCACTCGATTACCTTCTAACATTGCATCGTTGTACCCAAGAGCTTTGAGCTGTTCTAAAAAATTGGATAAATTCATGGGTTAAGATACAGGTGTTGGTCCGGTAGATATAGAAATAAACTTCATGTTGTTGTGCATCTCTATATTTTGGTCCGGGCTGTCTTTATAGGAAATTTGTTTTTTCCCTTCGATTTGCACTAAGTAATTCAGTGTAGGATCAATACCAGCCTTTTCCAATATTGCTCTTGGGGTCATGACTTTTTGATCCGTTTCCTGCTCCTTGTCATTCACTGTATATTTAATGTCTTTGTCTTTATTTTGGTTTTCCATTTTTACATCTCCTTCCCCAACTTTATTTTTAATATCATATTTTCTGAAATTATAAGCCCAACAGACATATGCTGAGTATAATGGTTATTGTTCTTATTGTCAAGATATATAAACGTTAGGCTATATAAACATATTTGCTCTATTGACATATCTAAGCTTATCTTTTAGTCGCACAATGACAAAGATGCGATGTGATACGATAGTATGTTGCGCACTGGTGCTTCTGCGACACTCATATGCAGGTTAAGATGCTCTGGATATTGATGAGATATGCTTAGAAAGAAATGTTAAATATGCAATAAAGCATAATTTCCTTATCACTTTTGAATCTAAAGAAAAGAGGAGCGTGAATTAAATTAACACATAAAAAAAAGAAAATTCTTTTTTTAATAATTATAGCGACGATTACTTTATCAGGATGCATTAAGCAGATGCAGGGTAAGGATATATCTCCTATATCTTCTGTAGCAGGCATACATAAAATTAAGCATGTTGTTATCGTAATGATTTTTCCTTTTTATAATTTCATCATATTTCTAGCTTTAGGGGGGGATAGTTGAGAGAAACAAATATCATACATGAGATAGAGTTGATATGAATTTGATAAAAAACGCCACTATTAGCTGAAATATATCCTTTAAGGGATCAATCCATAGCAGAAACATAAAGGTAAATTAAAAAAATTCATGACAAATGCCTCCAATGAGGATATTGCATTAATCTGAAAAATAGTTTTGAGAGCCAGCGAAGAATTCTTATACGCTGAGGGCTAATCTGACAGAGTCAAACTAAGAAGCAAACTTTAACGTAAATCAACGTTCCCGTTTGAATTCATAATCAATATTTAGTATTATGGAGATAGATATGAAAAATATCATGGCCAAAGTAGATAGGCTGGCGGACCTGACAGGAGATGCGGCAAAAAAACTTGCGGCTGAAATTAAAGCTGATATTAAAAAATTGGAGGAAAAAATCTGATAAGGATTTAACAGTGAAAATAGCCACCATTGATGAATTAAAAAAGAGCAGCTTCAAAGATTGGTTCGAGGTGGGGAATAAGTGAAAAAGATCCAAACTCATATTCTCACCGTCAAAAGACGGTTGGCACTAATATATCGGTACAATCTAAAAATGGCGGTTTAGCTACTTGATTCTGAGTCTAAAAAGTGGTAAAATTACAATGATTTTGTCGCATTTCAGCCCGAATCGCCACCGGAAGACAACATTAGTCCAATATTTTGTAAAAATCGACATCTGTGGCCATATTGACTGTCTAATCTGATAAAATCAATTTATCTTTAAAACGTAAAAGGAGTGTTTTATACATTATTATTAAACGAAGAAGGTAATAATTTGAATATATTTTATTCAATGTGACTTTTAACAGCAATTCATATGTAGGCTTATGCCCTTTATATACGAAGTATTCGAACCAAATATAACCTCTCTCTATTTGCTTTTTGCTAAAATCTGGCATATCAAAGATAGATTTTCTTCTTTCTACATCTGTTGAAAGAGATTGTTTTAATAACCCTTGTTTTTCACATAAGTCAAATAGTTTTGTTCCAGGGTAAGGATAGAAAATATAATTCATTAGCCAATCGGGCAAGCATTTTCTATTCATTTCAATAGTTTCTTTAAAATCACTTAGGGTTTCTCCAGGGATTCCTATCAAATTGAAAAAAGATACCTGTAAACCATTTTCCCTCGCCAAAGTCACAGCATTAACTATGTCTTCATTTGAATAATTTCTATTAAGTATTTTTCTGCGTACTCTCACACTTCCAGATTCAAGGCCAATGTTAATAAACCTGAAATTACTCTTTTTCAAATTCTGGAAAATTTCCCTAAAATCCATATTGGGTGTAATTCTAATATTTGCTCCAAAAAACAAAGGTTTTTTCAGAGTCATGTTGAAAAGTTGTAGTTTATCACATAAATCCATGAGCCATTTTTTATTTACTCCGATAGTTTCTACTTCAAAATATATTTCATTTATATTTGTATTTTGTTTTAAAATATCTCTAATTTCTTTTATGATATTTTCTGGGGATCTATATCTGACATATAATCCGGATGCCAATTTCTTTAATGCATGATTGCAGCAATATGTACACTCAAAAGGGCATCCTCGTCCTAAAAGTATAGAATATCTTGCATCCGGATTTTCTATCCATTCTTTCCACATTTCTCTATCAGGGAAGGGTAATATATCAAGATTTTGCAAAAATGGTTGTGTTGGATTTTTCTCTATTTTCGAGCCATGCCTTATCCATAAGTTACGTATATTTGAAGGGTTAATATTTTTTTCTAATTGCGACACTAATTTGAGTATTGCAATTTCACCTTCGCCAATACATAAAGCATCAAAATTTCCCAAAACTTCTTCTGGATTCAGAGAAACATGTGGGCCACCAATTAATAAATATATATCTGGAAAATATTTTTTAACATATTTTGCAATAGTTGTAATAAAATTATACTCAGTGCTTACTGCGGTAAAGACAATAATTTTTGGTTTAAATTTATTTATATATTCATCAATTATTTTTTTGTTTCTCTTGCCAGTCATTCTATTCAAAACAATTAATTTCGTACTATGACCATGTTCTTTCAAAAATGAAGATATATAGGATATGCCGAAATAAATTAATTCATAACTTTTTATTGGCTTCTCGGTCGAAGAAATATCTGTTGAGGAAATAGAAAAATTGTATAAAGAATATATAAAAAGAACGTTCATTATATTTTAGCTCCCAAGGATTGCTTAACCCCATTTAGAAAACAATTTTGACATTTGACTCGACAATTTCTCGGAGTATATTCCATCGTCAATTCTGAATTGTTCCGGCCATATGTTATTCTTTGGCAATTTTGTGATCATCAATAATCTAACTGCTATTTTGAGGGAACCCTCTGTAAACAATATCTAATATAATATAATTTTTTTCCACCATATATAGATAAATGAGGTTCTCTCAGAAAGGTTTCGATTAATACCCTCCATGATATTTTCATAATCAGTTATAATAACCTATACCATAAATAATTTGTGAGAATTTGTCTTAGACGTAAACGAATATATCATGTTAAAATAGCGATACTCCAAATAACGAAGTAAGCTAATCAGACAGCACCATGTAAAAAATTATATATATACAAAACAAATTGGGGGTATATGAGTTTTATTGATTATTTATATAAAAACTCTGATACTATAATATTAGGTATTATAGCATCAACCCTAACAATAATGCTTCAGATTGCTGTACAAACTGTGAGTAACTTTATAACATATTTTATAACTTTAAGATGGTACCTCAGACGATTATTTTCATTTGCAGATAAAGATGATATCTATATAGTATCAGGTTCAATTGATGATGAAACTACTAGTGGAATTGCTTTATTAAGGGGGCCGGACGCAAGTGCTGCTGCTAATCTTCATCGAACACTAGAAGATATATATAATGATTCAAAGATAAAACATATGTATTCAACAAATAACCAATCAATTTATATTGATGAGAATATTGTAAGTGTTGGTGGTCCAGTCCACAATTCATGCACTAAAGATCTCATGAAACATATGAAATCTTTAGTATATTTTGATGAAAATGATGCCTTACATGTTAATAGTCATATATATACAAAATCAGTAGATGATGAAATAGATTATGGGTTAATTATTAGGGCAAAAAATCCATTTGCAACGACCAAGAAAGCGTTAATTATTGCTGGTTGTGGCTCTCATGGCGTTTTAGCTGCTTCTATGCTATTTAATAAAACTAAAAAATTTAAAGAAATTCAAAAAGATTTTGAAAAAAACTTCGGGTTTACAAACCATATTTTAAATAAAGATTTTATTGCAGTTGTACGATGTAACATGATTGGAAATGATATATCTGCCATCACATTTATAAAAGTTATAAAATTAATGAATGATTCTCAGAAAAATATAAAGGAGGAATAATATGATAGTAACTATGGATGGACATAACATTGTTTACAAGGAGGGCAATTCGAACTCAAAAAAAGTTGTACTTTTATGCCATGGTATTACATCATCAAAAGATGAGGGCGGCTTTTATATAGAGCTATCCAAACATTTAGAAGAAATTGGTTTCAATACATTTCGGTTTGATTTTAGAGGGCATGGAGAATCAAAAATTACTTCAGAAAATGCAACTATTGCTGGTATGTTAATTGATTTAAATACTATAATTAACTATTTGGATGGTAAATATGATAAAATTTATATAGTCGCCGCGAGTTTTGGAGCAAGTATTTTATTATTACTAAGCCAACAGATTAAATTCTCTAAAGTAATGAAAGTTGCATTATTAAATCCAGTTACTAGTTATGAATCAACATTTACATCTGCCAATGTTCCATGGGGCAAATCCTTTTTTCCTCAAGGCGGAATAAATTCTGTGTTTAAGAAAAAACAGATAATTATTAATGAAAAAAAATTTAAGTTCAACCCTGAAATGGCTGTGGAATTCTACTATTATAAGCCACAAGATACTAACTGGAACTCATATATCCCTATGGTCATTTTTCATGGAACCAAAGATCAAACTGTTTCGATAGAAGATTCAAAATATTTTGTTCGAAAACAATTGCCAAAGCATATAGAACTTGTGGAGTTATCCAAATCATCTCATGGGCTTGAAGAAGAAATTGATTTATTATTTAATAAATTAGATAATTTCTTGGAAGAATAATCAATGGAAGCATTCGTTCATAAATCATCAGTTATTGCGGATAATGTTAAATTAGGAGAAAATGTATACATTGGACCAAACTGTACATTAGGCTTTTCTGGTTATCAAATTAAAAAAAATAACAAAAATGTTAAGCCTTTAAAGATTGGGGACAAATCAATTATCCTCAGCAATACAGCTATTGCAAATAATGTTTTAATAGGTAAAAATGTATACATTGGACCAAACTGTACATTAGGCTTTTCTGGTTATCAAATTAAAAAAAATAACAAAAATGTTAAGCCTTTAAAGATTGGGGACAAATCAATTATCCACGGGAATACAATTATTTGTAAGGGAACACAAATAGGCAAAGAGTGTAGATTAGACTATCTTTCATTTATTGGCGAAGAGACCACTATTGGAAAAAAATGTGTTATCGAGTATGGAGCAAAAATTTATGATAGGGTTATCATCCAAGATAGATGTTTTATATCAGGTTTCGTTTCAAATGATTGTTTAATTGAAAAAAACTCAATTGTTCAGGGAGATTTGATTCATAAGTTTAAAGATATTGTGCCATTCAAATCGGAACTTTCACCTATTGTTAAAGCCAATTCATTTATAGGCAGAAAAGCATTAGTGATTGGGCCAATTGTTATTGAAAAAGGCTCATATGTTGGTGCTGGAGCAATAGTAACGAAATCAACCAAAACTAAAAAATTATATTTAGGAGTTCCTGCAAGAGAAGTTGGTTTTGCTCCAAGAATTTATATCAAGAATCACAAAAAAATACAGAAATCATAAATTGAATTTATGGATAAGATTATAAAATCGAAATTATCTGTTGTAATTCCAGCTTTTAATGTCGAAAAAACGATAAAAAATGTAGTTTCAGAGATGAAAAAATCTAAACTAGTCCTTGAAGTAATAGTCATCGATAATAATTCTAATGATAGGACTTTTGAATTGGCAAAATCAGCTGGTGCAACAGTATTTTGTTGTAAGCAACAAGGATTAGGTCATGCAATGAAATACGGGATCCAAAGGTGTCAAACAGATTTAATTATTAAGATAGATGGTGATATTAAAGACCCAAAAACTCAATGGATATACTTACTATATAATTCTTTAGCGAAAAATATAATCTTTGCAAATGGATTTTATAAATCAGATTATGATCAATTTCCAGTTGGTACTTTGGTGGCAAAGCCTATTTTAAAACTTTTTTATCCTGAATTAGACTATGTTAAAATACCTCTATCTGGAACTTATATTTTTCGGAAGAATTATTTTAATTTTCAACAAACTCCAAACGATTGGGCTTTTGATATCGCTATGCTATTGACTGCTCATAGGATGGGATATATGATTGGACAAGTCGACCTCGGGATACTTAATGATAAACAAAAAATGATAAATGAATATGGCGAAATGGCATATGAAATTTTAAAATATGTTATATTTTCAAAATGCTCGAATCTACAGAGCTGTAGGGCGTAGAAACAAATTCAAACAAAACCAAGATGGTATCTGAATTTTACGAATATCATCCTTTAAATCTTTTAATCCCTTCATCAAATTTACCTCTACAAGCTCGCCTTGAGTAAAAGGACTGGTATTCCCTTAAAAAGCATCTGCGCGGCCTATTTTGATGGCAAAGATTACTTTGAATTAAAAGAAAATTAACAGCTCTGTTTTTCAATATTCCTCTCTATTTCTTTTCTTTTACCTGCATATTTTGCTCTTGATGCCATGACTATTTTCTCCCTGTTTCCCTGTAATTTGAATTTATAAAACGGAGGCAAAGCCCCAGCCGAGAACGGTTTTGAAGTTAGGTAGTATGGATCAAGATTTAGTTTATTTCAGGGATTGCTTAGAGGCAGCAAGAATCTGGCTACGTTTTATTATTTTTAGATTTAATATAATTAATAAGAGCTTTATCTTCGGAATCAATCTTTTTAATCCAATAATTAGCGCGATAGAAAAGGATCAACCCTACTATAACTAATCCACCTGTCAACAGGAAATTTCCATAAGGAAGATATCCCCTAAAGACCCATCCAGGAGGAAGAAACCCTTTGTATACCCAGTGACCGAAGGCAACGCCTACCATAGATAACCCTCCAAAGAAAAGTGAGGCTCCTATTGAAATATAGACTGTTAATATATAGAAAAACCTTTCTCGTTGATTGATTACCGGCATATCGATATCTTTTAAAAGAATTTGTTTTAAAATTAACTCACCCGGATAATCGCGGGGCTTATAATTTAAAGAACGAAAGATTGTAGTAGCATAGCCTCTCAGCATTATACCAAGGAAATAAGAAGCCAAAAGAAAGCCAAATAATTCTAAAGAAATGCTTGAAAATCTCTCTAGAAAAGAAACTTTAGAATAGAATGTATACTCCATAATGCAGATAAATAGCCCGCCAGCAAAGAGATAAGCAAAATCGCGGCCAAGGAAATGTGTATAAAAACGTTCTACCCATGAAGATTCATCCGCCATATTCGCTCCCAATACCGTATTATAATTGTCTCTACTAATCTTTTTTAGAGCTATGCTAGATACATTTATTAAAGTATCTGTTTTGATGAAAATAAAATTCTTATTATGATACTCTGTGTTGACATTCATCCTATGGGCATACCCACCAGACGAATTTTGAACCTAACCCTCAGTTTTTGCTGTGCCCCTCCCCAGCCAGCGCACCCACCTGCCAGACGATTTTCGAACCTCGCCTGCCAGACGAAAACTGAACAGCCAAAAAGCCGTGCAAATAAGCGGTTATTTAAGCAGAGAAGCGATCTTCAAGGCTCCCACCCTTGTTCGATTTTCGTTTGCTACCCTCTCAAGGTGTACGAAATCCGTCAGTTAATTCAAACCAATTATGTGCCCAAAACCAGACGAAATTCGAACCTCAAGGTTAAGCTAATTCTGGCAATAATTTGGGTATAATTTTGGAAAATCACTTTAAGTACTGAGCTACATTAATGTTTTGAGGAACCTGAATTCCTATCCTATAGTTTCTTGTCGTTCAAATCAATAATTTTTTTTGGTTCCTCAAACATTATTTCTAAAAGACATGCCTATTGTTGGCTCTATAAAGGGAAAATATAAAAAGTGAAAATCATAAAAGGCGAAGGATGATATGAGCAAGTTAAAATATTACATTGCATTTTTAAAAAGTGATACCAAGGCTAAAATTTTAATTGGATTATTATTGATTTTACTTGGTCTTGCATTGCTGAATTAGTGGACATACCTGCACAAACATTCCCATTAATTGACAGATGTTACCTTAAAAATCCGTTCTGAAATCCATATATAAAGGGAAGTCTGTCCTCTAATGGTGCCATCCTATTGCTACCTTATCACAATAGAGCTTGGTGGGCAGGGGTGAGGAAAATACGTGAATAAAGCTATCGGTATTTAAAAATTTTTACCTGCCCACAAACATTCTTAGATAATTTTGTTATATTTAAAAACCTGTGATTGTCAAACATATGCATTTAGCATATGTTTTTATTCAGAGGAAGGGGGGAGAACAATTTATTTCTCCCCCGATAATCCCACTCTCGTTTTTTTGTTCTTCTATATCCGGCACAAATACACAACGGCTTAGTTTATATATTTATGTATAAATACTAATGATAGTTATGAGCATAACCTTTAAAAAATTATTTTAATTCGGGAAAAGATACAATAAAGATAGTGGGCAGGCTGGGGAGTGGGGGTTAGTGTGTTAAAAAAGTTTTTGCCTGCCCACAGGTAAGCCAAACAACTTATTCGTATATAACGTTGGCGGTCGGCTTGATATTTACAAGAGAATTTAGTGGACAGGTTGGGGGAGTGGGTAAAGCGTGTATTGAAAAACAAAATTTTTACCTGCCCACTAGCGTTCTTAAACAACTCTGTTGCACTTAAAAACTTATGATTGTTAAATATGTGTTAAATGCAAGTGTTTCGCATCCGTAGTTATTAATCGAAAAGCTTAATTGCTAGCAGGTTTTGTATAAACATGTCTAAAAATAGACAAGATTGTCTGTTTATAGATAAGTGGGGCACGGAGGGAGTGGGACTTTATTGGGGAGGAACAACCACCGTTTCTCTCCCCTCCTCTATTTTCTGCAAGCCTTTGGCTTGGCAGACGCTGCCATGTTCTTTTCTTTCTACCTTCGGGTAACCTTCTAATTTTTTCTCTTTTAATTTTTTCATTTTTATTCTCATTCGTAATTTCTCCTCTATCTTGAGCGAAATGCCTGCTCCCAATCTATCGATCATAAAATATACCTTGGAATTCAGCATAACCCCAATTTTATTTTCTCATCATCATGTATAAAACTTTCGGTAGAGAATAATGAGGCTCGATGAGCAAAAAGGATAGTTATACACCTCGGAAAGCGTCTCTTGAAAATATATTCCAGTTATCTTATAATGAAGCAGCGTAGCAGCCTTAATTAATTTTTAAAGTAAACGTATCTCGATATAGTTTTAATGGTTAAAATCATATCTTAGAAAGATTAAAATTAGATTAGCCAGTTACGTTTATGAATAAAGAGAAAATTGACACCACAAAGTTCTACAACGATCTGTCCCAAAACTGGGATAACACAAGACCCAAATATACGCAAGAGATTTTTCGAAAGATAGCTTCCCGCTTAGATAAAAACAAGTCATGTTCTATCCTTGATTTTGGCTGCGGAACCGGTTTATTTTGTAAGTATCTTTCAGAGAATTTGCCAAAAGCGAAAATAGACGGTATAGATATTTCAAACCAAATGATCGAAAAAGCCAGGATAAACTGCCCCAACAGCAATTTCTACACCGGTGACATTTTCTCGGTCACTCTTCCCCAATACGATGTGATAGTCTCCAAAGATGTTTTCAACCACATCGACGACATTCCCAAAACCCTCAAAAGACTTGATTCTCTGCTCAGAGTTAACGGAATGCTAATCTTAGCCAACAGAGAAAGGGAACAGGGAGTAAAAAACAATATTGTCACCACCTTTGAGTCTTTGGAATATAAGACGTTTGTAGAACAGTATTCCTTTATGCCTACAAGGGAAGAAATAGAATTGTTTCTCAAAACGCTTCCAAATTTCAGTGAACATCATATAAAGACCATTAGGGAAAGGCTGGAGGCTTCTGGAGAATATTACGTAGTTTATGCAACTAAGAAAATCCGCTGATACGCGGATTTTCTGTTTTCCCACAGCCTCTCAGAGCATAAACTATCACCCTTGCCATCGCATTCCAGCTATCCTATAATGAAGCAACATAGCGTCCTTAATTAATTCTATTCGTTACCATGGAAATCAACGACAAAAAACTCAAACAAATTTTAAAAGAGCAAAGCGAAGACTTTAAAAGGCATGTCAGCACCCTGGCCGAAGATTTTCATTCCCAAGTCAAGCTTATTGGCGAGCAATATAGCTCAATCAAAGAAACCCTCGATTCCCATACCAAAGTCTTGGACTCCCATACCAAGACCCTTGAATCCCATACAGCCGCTATTACTTCAATCAAGGGAACTTTGGATTCCCATACTCAAACTCTCAATTCCCACACCGAAATGTTAGGTTCAATGAAAGAAGATGTGGAAATCATCAAGACTGATATGGAATTGGTAAAGAATTCCCTCAAAAGAAAAGTCGATATCGAAGAATTCTCAGTCCTCGAAAAACGCGTCGCAGCCCTCGAATCCAAAGTCCGAGCCAGATAAAAATTTCATTCCACCTTTAAGCCTTTTCTAAACAACCTCTTCCCGAGGGCCTTTTTCTTGCAATATATCAAAATCCACTTACCAGACGCATTTTGAACATAGCGCACCAGACGGAATTCAAATAGCCAGAAAACTAGGCTAATAAGCAATTGTTTAAGCAGAAATTCGCTTTTCAAGGCATCCGCGCCTGTCTGATTTTCGTCTGTTAACTACTTGAAAAGTACGAAATCAGTCATCTAATTCAAACCAATTATGCCTCAAAAACCAGACGAAAACCAAACCAAAAATCAAGCGCTAAAACTCCTGAATTTTGAACCAAAAACCCCTTGCCCTTTTTGTGAGGGACAAAACACAGCCAAGGCCGGCCAGCGGACAAAGCGAGAGGGAACAGCGCAAAAATATTTCTGCAAAACCTGCAAGAAATACTTCTCATCCTCTCTTATGCCTCATAAAACCTATTCTCCCAAAGTAATCCTGAATGGCATCACTTATTACAATCTCGGTTATAAACTCGATGCCACCCGCAAGAAATTAAACAGCCAGTTTAAGCAAAAGGTTCCCAAAGGTACGCTTCATTCCTGGATTAAACAATACGAGAATATCTGCACTTTCACCAAATACCGCCGCAAACTCTCTTTTTCGCCAGAAGAAGTAATAACAGAGAAAGTTTTCAAGCATCATCAGGAATATGCTTTCAAGTTTCATCGCCTAAAGCTGAACATCCTATCAAAAAAATTCCCTCAGATCAGAAAATACCTGTATCAGATTTACAAAAACTGTCCCGACGAAATTTTTGAACAAGGGCAAAGGTGCTCCGGCACGCTAATAGAAAACATCCACCTCAGAAGGGAGCGAACAAAAGATAACAATGCGGTTTTATTGGCAAGGCTGGCTCTTCTCCTTGCAAAGCGAAACAAAGACAGACACCCTGCAATCCAAGACTTTATGCTGAAGAACGATACGGCTACGGTGGCTGTAGAAGTTCCGGTTTACCTTTATCCCAATGAAGTTCCAGAATTAGGAATAAAGGAACCGATCTGCGGCCACATCGATTTCCTGCAAATCCGCTGGGATAAAGTCTGGATTCTGGACTATAAACCGGATGCCAAGTTCAATCCTGTAAAATCCCTTCATCAGATTTATCTTTATAAGCTCGCTTTGAGTGAAAGGACCGGCATTCCCTTACAAAGGATCAGTGCCGCCTATTTTGATGGCAAGGACTATTTTGAATTAAAGGAGAATTAACAACTCTGTTTTTCAATTTTCCTCTCTATTTCTTTTCTTTTGCCTGCATACTTCAATCTTGATGCCATAATTATCTTCTCCTTATTCCCTTGAGGCTTGAAGTTGTAAAATGGAGGTAGGGTTATAGCAGAGAAGGGCTGAGATGTTTTGCCATCTATAGCAAGCATCAGGTAAAGATGATGCTTGCCGTGATTTATCAGGTCTTGCCTGTTAAATTCAGGATAGAAGTGTTTTTCGAGGGATTCTCCGTTTTCCGCTCCAAGCGGGAAAGTAATAATAGTCCCTACATTCCCAAATATTGCCTTGCTCAGCCTCTCGTCTAATTGACCAATATACTGGTGGGCAAGAGATAGGCATAACCTGTATTTTCTTGCCTCTGATAGAATACCGTCAAAAGTCTCGGTAGCGACAAAGTTCTGGAATTCATCAACAAAAAGGTAAAAATCCTTTCTTTGCTCCTCGGCAATATCAATCCTTGAGATCGCTGCAAGCTGCAGTTTTGTAATAATCAGAGAGCCAAGGAAAGAAGAATTATCCTCTCCAATCCTTCCTTTTGCCAAATTAACAAGAAAGATTTTTTGTTTGTCCATCAGTTCCCTGAAATTTATCTTATTCTCAGGCTGTCCAGTAATGTTTCTGATTAAGGGAACTGATAAAAAGGCTCCCAATTTGTTTTGAATCGGTGCTAAAGCTTCTCCCTTAAATTGATAAAGATATTTTGGGAACTCATTTTTCCAGAATGATTTTACGATCGGATCTTTTACCTCCCCAACTACTTTATTTCTATACCTCCAATCAGAAAGCATCCTGTATATATCAAGTAAAGTTTTGCTTTTGTTGTAGTTAAACAAATTTTTTTCTTCATCGAGCAAAGCCAAAATCGTATTTCTCAGGATATGTTCCTGCCTGTGCTGCCAATATTCGGCATACAGTTTCCTAAAAACTGAAACAAGGCTTGAGACTGCAAGATGTTTCCTTTCAGGTTCTACGCTTTCCAGAATATTTAAAGCAACCGGATAATCAATATCAGCAGGATTGAAATAGATAACATCATTAACTCGATGCGAAGGAATATAATCAAGGAGCTTTTCTACGGCATCCCCGTGTGGATCTATAAAACAGACTCCTTCATTTGCGTAAATATCATTCAAAATCATATTTAAAAGAAGGGTGGTCTTTCCCATCCCTGTTTTTCCAATAACATACATATGAAGCCGTCTGTCTTCCTTCTTTATTCCAAAGGTTTTCCCTTCACCTCTGAAATCTGTTTTGGCAAAAAAGTTGATTTGAGACATAAAAAGAAAAAAATAACCAGAGGAGCTTTAGCAATTGCTAAAAGTAGAAACTCCCCTGGCTTTGAATTTTGTTAAGGAACAGTTGTTGGATTTTCAGCCCACTCCTTATTGAACTTTCCAACCAGATCGGCTATGGCCTCATGGTCTCCTTCTTTTGAGTGAGAGACGAGGATATTCAGAATCTCTCCGGCCTCTTTTAGCCCGAGATTTTCCGGTATCCACTCTATGCCGAACTTATGCAAGGCGTGTCTCTGTTTATCTGTAGCGGGCTTGGCGTTTTCCTCTTTAGATTCCACGGCGTCTAAAGCGGAGCCGTTAGCTTTATCTTCCTTGATTTCCATACACTCATTTTGTAAACCATTCTGAAGTCGGGATATGAGTTCGCTTCTCATATCCTTTGCTACTTCCCTGAACATTTCATTAGCCATGTATCTGGAATTATTGGGGTTTGCTTTTATAGAGAGCGCAAGGCATTCAATGTAGATTTCGCCGTACAGTCTTATTTTGTCTTTGATTCTTTGTTCCATTCTTTCATCCCACCAGCGTCTTGAATTCCTCATCCCCGGTGTTTAAAACCTTGCCAGCAGCTTCCTCAAGCCTTACCTGCTCATCCGGATTTGAGGCATCCCGCGCCACAGAGGCAATTGCATTTACAAGACCGTATTTAGTGTGTTCCACAAAATAGGCCAGTAAACTTTCCTTCTGCTGCTCGCTTAAAAAGGCAATTTTTGCGATGTTGTTTGCGGCGCGTATTGGCTTTTCAATGGGGATTTCCGTGCTTTCTTGAAGTTTGGTAACCCAGGATTGAAAGATGGTCCGGTCAAAGGTTTGCCTGACGACATCCCTTGCTTTTGTCCATATGAGTTTGTCTTCCAGGTCTCTTGTTTCATCTGACCAGTCTATTTCTCCAAGTTCGGTTTGTTTGCCAAGATGCACCTTTTTTAAAGCATATTCTCCGATTAAACCGTTAGAGCATATCTGGCGGAGAATAAATGGCTCAACCCTGAAAGCTGAGGCTCCTACCTCGGAATTTCGGATTATCAAGCCCCCTTGGACATTGTCGCCCTCTCTTATCTCAGCCAAAAGAGTGGTATCTATTGCTTTGATGTAAAGCATCGTTTCGGTCACGGTTGCTTTCAGTATCCTCACTGTCTCTTTTTTCTTGAATTCCTCAAGAGCAAGGAATACAAGATCATAGTTATCCATTACTTTATAGCGGTCTGAGAGAATGGCTCGAATAGCCCCGTCCTGAATCCTTACAAGGCGTTTTTCTTTGTCACCTATCCAGGCATTGATGTTTTGAGCCAGTAATTCAGACTTGCCAGCCTCAAGCAATCTGTCGTAGTATTTTCTGGGTATTCCAAGTTTATCTGCCATCTGGTTGTGGGCATATTGAGTTAACCCGTAGCTTGCATAATCCGGTATCTGGATTTTAACCGACCCTCCGTAATCTGATACTGCCAAGAGAGTTCTCGAATCCACTACCAGATCTATATTCGTCTCTTTTTGTCGCTCAAGTTCAGCGACTAAGTTTTCAATGTTCATATTTTATTGCCTCCTTAAAGTGGATTATTTTAATCCACCAACCCAGGCTCCAAAATTTTAGGGACTGAATCGGAGGAAGGAGGCTTTGCCAGACCTTTCAAAAAATTAACAATTGATCGCTTTCCATTCTTTCTTCATGTACCAGAGTTGCTTTTCAACTGATGCTGGAACTTTAATTCTTCTGAGCCTTTTGAGCTCTCTTTTCATGTTGAATTTACCTGATTTTACTTGTAAGAAGAGAACTTTTGATCCTGATATGGCCACAATATCAAAAGGAGAGTGAGTGCTTGCAGCCCGAAAAATAGTATGGAACTTCTTTCTTCTTTTTAAGATTCTTTTGGCTTCTAATTCTTTGAGATAGCCTTTTTTGTAGGGGGTCATAGTTTAAATTTTAGGATTAATTTTAATTCGATAGTCATTGCTTCTCATCTCGATTAACTGAGTCATACCGGCAATACGTGAAGCGATTCTTTCCCCTAATCTCGCTTCCAATTCATCAAGCGTGAGATTTGAAGTAACAATGATGGGTCTCTGCTCAATCCACCGTTCATCGATAATCTGGTACAAGACCTGGCGCACCCAGTCAGTCGTTTTTTCTGATCCGATATCATCCAGAATCAAGAGAGGAACAAGCGCGTATTTTCTTAAAAGATCGCTTTCATTCTCTGCTTTCCAGCTTTCATTTTCGTCAAAGGTTTTACGAATTTCAAGAAGAAGATCTACAATGCGCACGAATTTAACTCGAATTTGCTTTTCTTCAATAATCTGTTTTATAATTGCTACTGCCAGGTGGGTTTTACCTGAACCTGCGTGTCCATAGAACATAAGGCCATGCTTTGTACCAATCCCGAAATCTTCGGCGTATTTCTTTGCGGTACTGTAAGCTACTCCTCTGTATCTTGGTTCAAAGGACCCAAAAGTCATGTTATACATGATTCCCCTGATTCCGGATTCTTTGATAAGGCGGCTAATCTTTTCTTCTTTGATTCTTTTTTGTGCCTCTTTCTCTTTTTCGGCTAGAACTATATTCAGGCATTCTCTGCAATATTCCTGCTCTTTCCAGCCAATAATTGGAACAAGTTTTGGCTCTGCTGGCCTTTTACAGCGTTTGCAGGGAGTGGAAGAAGGAGCCTTTCCAGCTTTTCCGTTTTCTTTGAATTTGACTATGACCCCTTCTTCTAATTTTTGCATGATTTTAATCTTTAATGGCTAAATGCGAGTACTTCCCCGCCTTTTGTCTTCTGGGCATGAATTTCAAAGAGTTTTGAGCCAGGTTCCTGTAGTCGGGATTCTTGTCTTTCCACCAGCGGTCTTCCTTCATGCGCTTCAATCCTTCCCATATCTCTTCTGGCGCATAACCTGCATCCTTGAGTTCTAATAAAGCTTTTAATTGAATGCCCATGCTTCGCCTGGTAAGCTTACTGCCATAAGTTTCCTCAAGCCGTTTAAGAAGCTCTTTTGTCCATGAAGTTCTGACTATTGATTGATTTTCTGATTTATCTTTATCAGAATCAATATTAATCGTTATATTTCTATTCGTTATATTATCTATTAGTTCTGCTCTGTTTTTCAGAGCGCCCCCGCTCTGATTTCCAGAACACCCCTGTTCTGGTTTCCGGAGCACCCTTTGGTTAGCTATATCGTACCAGGTAATGTCATAAACATTGTTTTTCCCTTTATCAGGAATAACCTTTAAATGCCCACGATGCTTCATCCTTTTTACGGTTCTACTGATTTTATCCATGCTCCAGCCAAGATCTTTTTGTATGGTTCTGAAACTTGGAAAGGCTTCATGCTTGTTGATTGCGTAAAGCTTTAGATAAAGGTACAAATGGAGTTCGGCAGATTCACAGCTTCTGATAAGCTCGTATCCGGCTATGCTGTATTTGGTCTCTAGATGCTTGATCTTGTCCATTAATAGATTTGGTTAACTTTGGATTTGGTAACATGCTCGGTTATTGCTAAAGCCATAAGCCTGACATGGGTTCTCATTTTATCGATCTCTTCGTCTCGAAGTTCGGGCGCTTCCAGAATCTCCCGATACTTATCATAGATTGAGTTTTCCTTTCTCTTCCTTTTTGGCATAAATAAAATATGGCAAACGAGATTAAAATATCTCATTAATGTTTTTTCCCAAAATTCCAGCTATCTTTAGCGCCAAGTATACGCTCGGCTTTCTCTTTCCGGTCTCTATTTCCGAAATTTCGGATTGGAAAACTCCGACCTTTTGAGCCAGCGTAAACTGCTTCATTCTCTTTTCCTTCCTGAATTCCCTTATTTTGTTTTTAGCTATTGGCTCCATAAATTATCATCATAAAAGTACGATAATATTATCTTTATTTTATTATCGTACTCAACCGATGTCAATAAGTAAAACGGTGGACAATTAGCAATAACTGATAATTATCCCCCTCGTTGCTTCACTTGACACATCCTTTTGTCTCTGATAATATCAGTTATAGACGATATTATATTAAAAATTAAAATTGTATTATGAATTTCGGACAAAAACTAAGAAACTTGAGAGAAGAGAAACACATAACCCAGCAGGAATTAGCTGAAAAACTGGGTTATGTTACGAACAGTTATGTATCTGATGTGGAAAAAGGACAGTTTATTCCTTCTGAAGCCAATTTAAAAAAGATTGCCAAAGTCTTCAATAGTCCTCTGGCAAGGCTGAAAGACCTCTTACTTGAATCAAAACTTGAAGACATGGGAATAAAAGAACCGGCTTTTGTCAGCATGTTCAAAGATTATCCGCGATTGACTAAAAGAGAAAAAAAAGAAATTATTAAAACATATCTTAAAATAAAAGAGAAGAAAAATAAAAGATGATAGGGATAATTCAAAAAGCAACCCAGATTTATAGAGAATATGGCTCAATAGAGCTTGATTTTATTGCTGAAAAATTCGGAGTAACCATTTATGAGGCTCTTTCCACAGAAAAGATAAAAGAGGTTTATTTTCCAGATCTAAAAGCCATTGCTATTGTTCCAAATTTAGATTTTCGAGAGAGGAATTACCTTATTGCCCATGCTTTAGGTCATCACCTTCTTCATAGAATAGGTTTATACCAAGATTATATCAATCTCCATGAGAATGGCTTATTGGGAAGCCTAGAGATCGGAAGGAGCGAACTAGCCAGAAAAGAAAGAGAGGCAGACCTATTTGCTGCCTACTTCCTGATCCCAGAAGAGAGATTAAACCCTATTTTAGCAGAAGACTGGTTTAGAGAGTCACCAAATCAAATTACTACCCTTGCAGAAGAATTCCAAGTGCCAGAAGAGTTAGCAAGAAAAAGATTGGAATTTAAAAATATTTTTACTTTAAACAATTACTCTGTTTGCTAAAAACAATTAAGATTTCTATTTTGCAAATTTATGAAGAATGCCTTAGCTTACGCGAGAGTTTCAACCAAAGAACAGGCGGAAAAAGGTTTATCCATTCCGGCTCAACTCAAAGCCATAAGGGAATATGCTTCTTCCCATAGCTTTAGGATTTTAGAAGAATACAGGGATGAAGGCGAATCTGCTAAAACAAGCGACAGACCGGAGTTCAGAAAGCTCATTAAAAGATGCCAGAAAGACAAGACCATTGAAGCGGTGATTGTCCACAAGATTGACAGATTCTCCAGAAACAACATTGATTTCTTTGCTTACAAAGCCATCTTAAAAAAAGAAGGCATCAGGCTTTTATCAGTTTCAGAAAATATCGAGGAAACTCCATCCGGCGAATTTATTGAAAACGTGCTTATTTCCATGGCTCAATTTTATTCCTCCAATCTGGCTGAAGAAGTCCTAAAAGGAATGAAAGAAAAGTTTGAACGAGGAGAATGGCCTCTTAAAGCTCCCCTTGGTTACAAAAACATAAGGGATAAGCAAGATCATTCCCAAGTAATCGAGGATAAAAATACCTCGTATCTTATTAAACAGCTTTTCACGCTTTACGCCACTGGAAGATATTCTTTTGGCTCTCTATCTGAAGAAATGGGAAAAAGGGGCTTAAAAACAAAGACGGATAACCTTATTGGTCCTGAGCAGATGAAAAGTATCCTTCAAAACAAGTTTTATATTGGCAAAATGGCTATATGGGGCAAAGAGATTCGAGGGATACACAAGCCAATTATTGAAGAAAGCCTTTTTAGCCAGGTTCAAAATGTTCTCTCAGAGAGAAAGATCACTCAGGATAAATGGCAAACACGAGATTTTCTTTTACGAGGCTTGGTTTACTGCCAGAATTGCCAGAGACGGCTAACCGCGGAAGTCCATCCTAGAGGCCACTACTACAGATGCCAGAGCAGTCTAAACCATAAATGTTCCCAGAAATATATTCCGGTTAAAGCTCTTGAAAGCCAGATTGAAACACTGTATAATCTATTAGAGCCAGAAAACAAACTTTTAAAGCTCCTGAAGCTGGAAATAGAAGAGACCCAGAAGAACGTCCAGACCAAATCAAAAAATGAGCTATCAAACCTCAAGAGAAAAATATCAGAGACGGAGGCTAAAATGGATACCCTTGTTGATAATTTAGCTACAAAGACCATTACTTCTGAAACATACAAGAAATACAGCCAGAAATATGAAAAAGAGATCAAGAATGCTCAGGACAGATTAGCGGTCTTGGAAAAGGACTATAGCTCAAACTTTGACTTTATTGATAAATGCATGATTCTAGCCGGAACCCTATCAGGTTTAAATAAAATCTTTAGTTTCAGGCAGAAAAAGAACTTAGCTAAAGCTATATTCAAAAGAATATGGGTTAAGGACAAAACCATCAGCAAGATAGAACTCAATCCGCCATTTGATTTTCTTCTAAAAGACAAAGCCAAGAAAATCCATACTCTTTTCCCGAATCTTGTGTTCGAACATTATCCTGTTAAGTCCACTAAAAAGGATATCTTCGAACATTTGATGGACTCCATGGATTCTCCTTCATTTGGGTTGGTACAAAATCTGTTAAAATCAGTTCCTAATCCTGAGATTTTAGCAAAATGAAATAGAGGCTTTTTAGCCTCTATTTTTAATAAGAGGACATTATATCCCGAAAAACAATTAAACCTTCTTAAATCGTGAGTTAACCCCAAAAACCGACCTTCCACAGGCTACTTTTATACTCCTTGAGAAAATCTAAAGAGCCACTTTAGAATCTCATTTTTCTTTTCCTTTGGATAATCATCCTTGTCCACTAATCTGTTAAAATTTCGGGATATGGTCTTTTCTGAAAAACCCTTCCGGAAGACTGCATGAAAGAAGCAAATATAATCCGACCAGTAAGGATACTCTCTTTTTATTTTTTCAAAAACCCGCTTGAGTGATCTCATGTTAAATAAAGTGATAATTGTATACTTCCATTCTAACCGTTCAAATACGGTTGTGAAGTGGACAATCAGCTATTTATGATAATTTTATTTGGTCTACTTTTAAAATTTTAAAACAAAGAAAGGCTTTTAAAGCCTTTTTCCACTATTTGGCTTAAACGCATAAAAATGGTTAATAAGCAAAACATAGGTTTTTTATTAGATTGCTGGCTATAGAAGAAAATGAAAGCATTATAGAAGAGAATGGAAACAAATGGAAACTCGAATAACCATATGGAAGAATATGGAAGTGTATTTCATCTTTCGTTCTCTACCTCGCCCTCGCTTGCGTTTAGGCTCGCTTTGGTATTTCCCTCTATTAAGAATCACCAAATAAAAAAGAGCAGCCCTTTAAACTTCCCAAAGGAAAGAGTTCCATTTTCCTCTTTTCTCTTAATAGATGATGTTTATATATCAAAGAGCAATTAAAGCCTCTTAAATCGTGAGTTAACCCCAAAAACCGACCTTCCACAGGTTATCCTCTTATTCTCACCATTCTCCATTCTCATTCTTTATTCTCGGCTATTCTCTATTCTCGCGCCGTATGCTCGGCATACGTGTTGCATTGCCACCTTTGTTAAAAGTACAGATATACTTAAAAAATATCCCGCCCACCCGCCCCACAATCCCAAACAAGCCTACAATCCGTTGAATACTTTAAAAGTATATCTTTATAACTCCTTAGTTCCATAATGAAAATTATCACGATTCAAACTTCGAGTTTGGCGTGAATCAAATAGAGGTGAGGCTTTAGAAGGAAAATAAAGTTAAACTACCCAAAAACATGAAGGTCTATAGATTTCATGATATAAGTAAAATAAGGCTTCTATTAACAGCAATATTCAGCAACTCAGCCGCTTACCTTACTTCAACCACCGTATCAAGCACCATGCTATGGAAAGGATAGATGATTATTTTAACATCGTACTTTTCGCCTGCGGTGAGTATGCCAGGATTACCGTCAGAAGTAACACTACTGTTAGTTATAGTATAATTTCCAGTACCACTTGTCAGATTGGTGGTAATTATCATATCACCAGCCTTGAATTCAGTACTTGAAGTCTGATATACGGGCGGTTGCCCTACAGGAACTATGGATAATTTCCAGTCGCCTGCTTTTAGTGTATCCCCGCCTCTATCCGTTATCTTCATATCGATAATTCCAGTAGTCTCAGGATTGTTTACTACCGTAATAGCCGCAGTAGGTGGTTTAGGAGCTGCACGACCAAAATCACCAGCAAATCCAAATCCGAATACAGCGACAACTGCTGCCACTATCACGGTAATTGCCACCATTAATATAACTCCGATGACGGGAGACACAGCAGTGCAATTTGTTTTAAATTTATTAAAATAAAAATCAAGTTGCCCCCCAAAAAAATAAAAAGAGGGCATAAAAATTTGCCCTACCTTACTTCAACTACCGTATCAAGCAACATTGCGTTGGATGGGACGTGAACAAGCTTCACATCGTACTTCTGACCTGACACCATCATGTACTGCGAGATAGGATTGCTTAAATTTAAGGCACTATTATTTAAATTATAGTTCGCAACCGTTGTGTCATTTGTCAGATACCCTGTTATTATTTGGTTTCCAACTGCAAGTGCACCACCGGTTGAGTTTGAAAGTATATATGCAGGTGAATCTCCAACAGCAACTATGGATAGTTTCCAGTCGCCTGCTTTCAGAGTATCTCCACCTTTGTGCTGTATTTTCATATCAATCGCGGGTGTATCTGGCTGGTTCGCTGCTACTATACTTGCTGTCGGTGCAGCCTGCTGCTGACCGCCCAGGCCGAACACGAATGCTGCAATTACAGCCGCTAATATGACAGTGATCGCCACCATGAGGATTACACCAATGACAGGCGATACTGCCATCTCATTCTTTCTAAACAATCTCATATTAACTCTCCTCCGTTAAAATTCCTCTTTCTTTCTACTTACTACTTTTTCGAGCTTTTTAGCCCACATGTCCTCTACCTGTGTATATTCACATTCGAGGTAATGATGGACCGCTTTAGCGAGGGCGTCTTTGGTGCTGCTTTCACCCGTCTTTTTCTTGAGGGCTTCAATTTCATCCACCACAAGAACCGTTTGTACGTGCATTATTTTCGCCATTATTCATCTCCTTCGATTGAGGTGATGCCCGCAAATTATATTGCGGTCCAGCCTTCAACATATCATAATCATTATAATGTATTTAAATGTTGTCATGTTCATCATCATTTTTAGGCATCTGTCGATACTGACATACTACTAAAAGTCATTTAAATCATATATAATCATCTATTGACTGTGATGCAATTAAACCTGGTGCAATCGTTTTCGGATAGATACAAACCCGTCTATTAATTCCAGCTTCTAAAATTATATATAGTAATTAGCCCCAAAATTTAGCTTTTGTTTGTGTGATCAGTCGCGGCATATAGTAAACTCACCGCAAAGGACGCAAAGCTCGCAAAGAGTTTTATGGTTATGCTTTGCGTTCTTTGCGCTCTT
>CABMIB010000013.1 GCA_902386135.1 uncultured archaeon | reverse complement strand
GACATCCTGACCCCGAACATGTGGCATTATTTCCCCAGGTGCTCCAGTCCCTGAAGAATGTTGAATTTTCTCCAGCCTCGTTGTTGAACCTCCACCAGCCCACTAATGAGCTGTTCCAGTCAATGAAGGCTGTTGTGTTTGAGGAATTTGAAATTGTTGTATTGATATAAGCATATTTCTGAGTAGTTATTGTCCCATTTGCCGGGGTGGGATCAGTAAAGGATATGATTGGTATGTCCCCTGATTCAGCGTTAACATTCGAAATTACCACCGCAAACATAGATAATATCAGCAATGATGTACCGGCATATTTTCTCAAACTACTCATCTTCAGCACCTCGACGGTTTCCACCAATCTTTTTTTCTCTTATTAATCAACTTCATTTTTGCTCTCAGTTTTTATTTATATGCATATAATACGAAATCAAAAAATTTTCCCGGCTGGATCAGGCCTCCACTTGTATAATTACTGACCATGTTATAATACTCAGTTTGCTTTTCAGCAGATGGTTGACCTGCGCTCAATTTAAATACATACCGTCCCTCCGGAACATCTTTCTTAGCTATAATTCTCATTTTAATCCTGTATGTCCAGTTTGGAGTTGTTTCTGGAGATTTCAGAGATAACGGTGATAGAAGTATATCAGACGGTTCTGTATAGGTTTCAAATAGTTCATTGGCTGGAGACTTGAGTGATAATCTTATTCCCTGATAGTTACCAACGTCATAAGAAGAATGAACAAATGTATATACATCTAAATATTGACCCGCTTTAAAACCTGTAACGTTGTATGATACTTCTGAAGGATATGCCCCATATCCATAGGCGCCTGGCTGGCTTTTGTCTGTTTTGTTTTTATAAGTATCATACGAAGGATAAAAATCAGGTCTTGTGTAATATTCTTCAGGGATATCGGCAATATTAGCATAAGTTTTATAATTTCCTGATTGGAAGTCTTCTTTTTGTTTTTCAAAATTATCATTACTATGGGTTATTATATACGCAAATAAAAAAATAGAGATAGAGATTATAACAATAATCCCTACCATCATACCTTTTCTCATACGACTCCTGACAATTTAGCCTACCGTCACAGTTATTGTTGCTTTATTGCTGGTGGCACTACCATAAGTCGCTGTTACGTGCACATCTCCAAAGGCGGTGCCTGTTGGCAACAGTACACCTGCTGTACTTATTGTAGCAATACCTGTATTGTCACTGTGCCATGTTACCAATTCAGTTATTGGGTAACCGTCCTGGTCTGTTGCAGTGAAGGCAAGCGTTTGAGTTTCAGTAATTGACGATGTGGTTGGTGTGATGCTTATACTGGTTAAGGGTACTGGCCCTATTATGGTTGCAGTTGCTGCATTGTTGAATACACTACCGCTTGACGCGTTTATATTTGTTGTGTTTCCAGATGCTCCTGCTGCTGGTGTGAACACTCCAGTGCTCGGGTTAATGCTGCCTGCTGCTGGATTGCTTCTGCTCCATGTAAATGTTATTCCAGACATTGTGTTACCATACTGATCTTTGCCTGTAGCAGTGTAGGTCTGAGTTCTGTTCTCAGGAACATTGGCTGATAATGGGCTGACTAATATGGATGTCAATACAGGTGTTTGTCCTACGATAGTTGCAGTTGCATTATTGCTAGTGACACTACCGTTTGACGCTGTTATATTAGTAGTTTGTCCAATTGCTGCGGGGCCCGCTGCTGTGAACACTCCAGTGCTCGGGTTAATACTTCCCGCTGCCGGGTTGCTTCTGCTCCATGTAAATGTTATTCCAGACATCGTGTTACCGAACTGATCTTTGCCAGTAGCAGTGTAGGTCTGACTGGTGCTTTCAGGAACCGATGCTGATGCCGGGATGACTACTATGGAGGTTAATACCTGGCGTTCCATACTCGCTATACTAAGTGTCCTCGAGCCAGGATTATCCGGAGTATTTCTAAAGTTTGCCACTGCGTACAGATAAGCCTTTCCACCATAAGCTGCTACATTTGTCCATCCATTTGGTGAACTTGGAGTTGTTGTTACCGCTATATTTTCGCTCATAAGATTGTTGTTGCTTATGAGTAGTTCTATCGTTGGTGGATTTCCAGGTGCAGCTAGACTCACTTTGAAGTCTTGATTCACTTGGCCTGTATTATTTATTGTTGCCCAGGGTTTTGAAGTAGACATACTCTGACCCTGTGGCTCTACTCCAAGTATATTTCTTGCTCCAGTGAAATTCATTGCTGTCTGTTGCGGAGATCCGCTCGCTAAGGTAACAGTGAACGATGTATCAGTACTCACGGTATAGTTCACTGAAAATGTTGCAGGTGTTGCTTGGTTGTATGCATATGCCGCCATCGGATATACTAATAATATCAGAGCTGACAGCGTAATTAATATTTTATTTTTCATTTTTTATCCTCCTATTTTTCCTATCCATAATTTATATTAATATAGTTTTTATTTACATATTTATCAATCAATTTTATCAATTCAATAGTTTTATAGATATATTTTATTCTTGTCTTCTACACCACCCCCAATTTATACCACCGTCTAAGATAGTAACTGTAAAACTGGAAAATCTTGTACCTCTCATCAGCTTGAAGCTGATAACATACAGCCAGACTTTCCCAGCATAGTCTTTTCAAGTGAGTATGCTTTGATAGGGTTATGTCGATCATTTAAAGTCCACCACTCTGCGGTTCTACCGCTAAGCTAAAAGCATGCTCATGTTATTTGATAACATTTTTTTACCACCATTCTTTTCCACCTATCCATGAGTGCATAGATTAACTGAAATATGCACTTCTAACTGCTTATTTCATAATTAATGATGAACCTTAAATATTGTACTAGTATTTAATTCTTTTGGTTTTATAAATTATACGCATAATTATGATGATTAGTAAACCAGTAGCAATCAGGCTCCTAATCGCTACTACAATTATGTGGGATTATGGATTAGATGTAATATTATTAAAGAATATATATATAATTCCTGAGACTATACAACTTGTGCAACCTCCAGACTTTATGTACTCCCCGGTAGTTATAAGGCGCTAATATATGCTCACAACCTTAAGGCAATATTACCGCGACCCCCTCTACCGCAACTCCATCGCCATGATGCTGAACTCTGCGTTCGCAGCGTTCTTTGGTCTCCTGTTCTGGATAGTGGCGGCGCGAACCATGTCATCGAAGGACATGGGGCTTGCGACTGCGGCGATATCGGCAGCGGGGCTTATTGTGGGACTGTCGAGGCTGGGGTTGGATTCGGGACTTATGAGGTATTTGCCAGAGTCAAAGAACAGGAACGGGCTATATAGTACCGTTGCATCAGTAACGCTTGCTTTTGCCCTCCTTCTTGGCGCGCTGTTTCTTGCGGGCATTGGGACCTTTTCTCCCTCCCTCTCATTTCTGCGGCAGGGCTGGTTTTTGCCTGTATTTTTTGGATATGTAGCAGTCATGTCGGTTTACTCGGTGCAGAATACAGCATTAGTAGCAATGCGGCGGGCAGACCTGAGCTTCGTGCAGAACCTCCTTCTTGGAGTACGCATTCCAATACTGCTTCTCATTGCTTCTCTTGGTGTATTCGGGGTTTTTTCCTCTCTTGGGGGCGCATATGCGATAACCTTTGTATTCGGCGCTTTTGTGCTGTATAGATACGGCCTGCGGCTTGAAAAAGGATTAGATACTGCTGCTGTACGAAACACGTTAAAGTTCTCACTGGGGAACTATACAGCAGGCATCTTTACGATGGCGCCCACGACAGTAATACCTGTAATGATAGTGAACACACTGGGAGCAAAGGAGAGCGCATATTTCTATGTAGCGTACTCTGTCGCTGCACTGCTATTTATGATACCAACTGCGGTCTCTACTTCTCTTTTCGTGGAAGGATCGTACAGCCTACCGCTTAAGGAAAACACCATCAAGTCTGTGAAGTTCGTGATGCTGCTTCTTGTCCCGGCGCTATTGTTCATATTCCTTTTAGGAGATAAGCTGCTCCTGCTGTTCAGCAAGGAGTATTCAGAGCAGTCTTTTGAGATGCTGCAGTTGCTTGCAGCTTCGAGTATATTTTCGGCTGTTACTTTGATATATCTGTCGATAAAGAAAATCCAGAAAGATGTGAGCATGATAAATTATGTGAGCTTCGCGCTCTCGGCGCTGATATTGGTGCTCGGGTATGTGTCTCTCTTAAAGTACGGGCTTTTGGGGCTCGGATATGCGTGGCTGGTGGCTAATATAGTGGTATGCGCGGTGGTAGTGATATTGGTTTTGAGGGAGAGGTGGGTTTGAGAGTTAACTATAATTAAATTATTTCAAAGTTGCGGCGCTTCATAAAAACCGATGCAATCCCCGCGCAAAAAAAACAAGAACCGCAGATGAACTTGGATGAAAGCAGATAACTTCAGGACCAAAACATCACCCATATTTTCTAACAGTTGCGGCGCGCCGACAGAAAGCCAGTGCAACCTCTGGAACCCAAAAGTAAGTTTGTTCAGCGCATCTACGATTATGCTTATGTGCACGTTAAGATTAAGAAGGTAATATGATATTCGAGCACTGGATATACTCAACCGCAATTGCAATAATTGCGGGCATGGTATATTATAAGTTCACTGGCCGCGACTATTCATGGATCATCATAGGAAGTGCTTATGTGCCTGACCTTGATTTTATTGCAGACAGGATATTTAAGAAAATCGGCATAACCGTACTTATTTACGGTAATCCCATTGAGCATGGTGATTTTCATAATATAGCAGTGCTGCTTCTTTTTGCAGTTTCAGCCGCATTGTTATTGCAGATTGTGGGTATCAGGCATGTGGATTCATTTATATTTGCCGGTATTGGATTTGGGGCTCACCTGTTCGAGGATGCACTTGTGTTTAACCCCGGATACCGCTTTTTTTTTGGCCATTATCAGCCCAGAAATTTGGTATCGGGATTATAGGGTATAACCGTAATTGGTACGATATTGCGGATAAAGAAGTGCTTATTATAGGTCTGATCGCAGTGATTTTATGCGCGATTATTAGGACTGCTTATGAGGGGAAGGGCTGGATAAGAAGAATGGTGAATCTCGATTCAGTTGATTACATGAATCATATATATATACAGTTGCGGCACCGATAGAAATCCCGGACAACCAATAGCGCAAACAGGAATCGCAGATGAACACAGATGAACGCAGATGGCTTCAAAATCAAAACTTCCCCTGCATTTTCTAACAGTCGCGGTGCGCCGATAGGAGGCCAGTACAACCCCCGGAACCCGTAAGTAAGGCAGCAACGCGCCGCCACCTGCGCTCCCGGCACTGATACTGGTGTTAGGGTATGTGTGGGGCGAAGGAGGTGATATACATGTTCGTAGCAGGGATGCCGATAGCGAAGGAGAAGTGGATCCAGTAACGTTAATCTCCCAGGAGAATTTCATTTGGAGTTTTTCTCCCGCGTTCAGTTCTGTCAAAGTGACTATCAAAGCTGATAATAGAATAGTTGTATTTCTCCGCGGCTATATATTGGTAGCAATCATCAAAATCAAGGTTATATCTTTGTCTGATCGTAACAATCTTCTTGAGGTCTGAAGTATCCAGCGAGATCCGCATAACGCCTGAGTCCTCTATTGTGTCGGAAATAAAGTCCACCAACACGTCTTCTTGCTTGAGTTTTATTAATATAATACCAATCGAATAGAGCGAGAAATCTGTGATTGAGAGTGAGTTAGCTTCTGTGCTCTGAAAAAACTGACGCACATCAGCCTCTTTTTCCTGTTCCAATAGCAATTCTAACCAGACATTGGTATCCACGAGGTACATCAATCGCCCCACCATTCAAGAGACTTTTTTTGAAGCTCTAAAGAGGTATATTTATCACGGTACTCACGCAGTGCGCCCGCCCATGTCAAGCGCATTTTTTTCTGTCTGTGATGTACTTTCGACTCCAGCAGAAATCTGGCAAAGTCATATACCTCCCTCTTCAGATCAGGAGGCAATTCATTGATCAATTCTTCAACTGTTTCCATGCTTTGGACCTCAATATTTAATACACACTGTTTGTCGGGAAAAGTACATATCTTTTACTGATGTGTACGGCGATAGTGGTGATGGTTTTGAGGAAGAAGTGGGTTTTTGATTAATTAAAATAAATTATTTAAATGTAGCGGCGCAACCGCGCATCCGATACAACCTCCTGTGCATGATTATCACTGCCAGGAACCCCTGAGGGTGCGGTACGGCATCATGGGCGTGGATGGCGGGGCAGGGGTTGGCGCGGTAATGGTGGGATGAGTTTAGTAATTGAACTATGCTTAAAATATTCAACAGTTGCGGCGCTTCATAAAAGCCGATGCAACCTCCTGCCTGAAAAATAAAAACCGCAGATGAACGCGGATGAACGCAGATGGCTTCAGGATCAAAAATTACCCCGTATTTTCTAATAGTGTCAGCGCGCTGACACAAAGCCCATGCAACCCCCGGAACCCAAAAGTAAAGCAACAACGCGCCGCCCCCTGCGCTCTCGGTGCTGATACTTGTGCTCGGGTACGTGTCTCTTTTGAATTACGGGCTGGTGGGGCTGGGGTATGCGTGGGTGGGGGCGTACGCGGTGATGTGTGCGGTAGTAGCGGTGATGGTTTTGAGGGAGCGGTGGGTTTGAGAGTTAACTATGGTTAAATTATTTTACAGTTGCGGCGCGCAATAGAACCCCGTGCAACCTAAAGAACCCAATGTTCCCCGCACAAACCTATCTTTAAATACTTTTCAGGGGTTATTTAGTCCAACAATATGCTTGATTACCTGAAAAAGTATTACCGCGACCCCCTCTACCGCAATTCCATCGCCATGATGCTGAACTCTGTGTTCGCGGCGCTCTTCGGGCTTTTGTTCTGGATAGTGGCGGCGCGAACGATGTCTTCGAAGGATATCGGGCTTGCGACGGCGGCGATATCGGCGGCTGGGGTTATCGTGGCGTTCTCGAGGCTTGGGCTCGACCAAGGACTTGTGAGATATTTACCTGAATTAAAGGAAAAGAGAGGTTTTTACAGCACAATCGTGATACTAACTCTTGCGCTTTCTCTTATCATCGCTGGCATATTTCTAATAGGAATAAATATCTTTTCTCCTGCCCTCTCATTCATTCGAGAGGGCTGGTTTTTGCCAGTATTCCTTGCATATATCGTTATAACGTCAATCTTTTCCATGCAAAATATGGCGCTTATCGCCATTCGCCGGGCTGATTTGGCTTTGATTCAGAATTTGCTTCTTGGGGCACGTATCCTATTACTCATTTTTCTTACGTCTCTTGGAGTTTTTGGCATTTTTTCTGCATTTGGAGCCGCTTTCCTGCTGACATCAATATTTGGCACTTTAATCCTGCAAAAAAATGGGCTATCAATTACAGGAAGTTTTGATATCGCATCCATACGGAAAACGCTGAAATTCTCAATGGGAAATTATTTAGCAGGCATATTCTTGATGGCGCCTTTAACGATTATTCCTATAATGATCGTGAATACAATTGGTGCAGAGGAAGGAGCGTATTTTTATGTAGCTTATTCGGTTGCTGCACTTCTTTTCATGATCCCGAACGCCGTCTCTACTTCACTTTTCGTGGAAGGGTCACACAGCCTTCCATTGAAAGAAAATGTTCTCAAATCCATAAAAATGATTTTGATGCTTTTGGTTCCTGCACTGATTTTTATCTTTCTATTTGGTAATAAGCTGCTTCTTCTATTCAGTAGGGAATACTCTGTGCAAGCGTATGAGATGCTCCAACTGCTTTCTATTTCAAGCATTTTCTCGGCTGTGATTTCTATCTTTATTTCTATTAAAAAGATACAGCAGGAGGTCCGAATAATAAATTATTTGAACTTTGCACTATCGGTTCTAATAATTGGTTTTGGTTATATAGCTCTTTTCAAGTATGGACTTGTTGGGTTAGGGTATGCATGGCTGGGGGCGAATGCTGTGGTGTGCGCTATGATAATAGGAGTTATGGGAAAGAGTTTTACTATTAAAAAATGATGAATTGAGAGAAGATCAAAGACTAATCTGGGAAAAGCGAAAAAAATATAATATGAGAATGTGATTGATATATTGGAAAAGGTTTATCGAAGTTACTTTTAAGTTAAATGTATATCTTTGAACCTCCATTATCATAAATCTCACTTTTTACATTGAATATTTCAGGATATTCTGAGATATTGAAATTTCGTGAATATAGGGATTTGTTGATAAAAATACCTTTAACTATATTAATATGTTGCAAATATAGGTATCCATCTATTTTCTGGTGGTTTTGAATTTCGGTGTATTTAACAGAAAATTTCGATTCTAGGGTCTTTAAATCTTTAAATGCATTGTCGCCTCCAGAATTAATAAAATGTATACTAATATCTGGATTGTAATTATTGGATAGCCATTCTGCTGATTTCATATCGCTTTTTTGGATGTAATATGTTTCATATAGAGATCCTTTCGAACTTAAAGTAGGTTCATTAGGAAGATCATATAGTTGATACAATATACCGGTATTGCTCATAAAATATGGAATTAAAATTAGTAATATGATTAAACTTGGCTTTATTTTAATATATTGTGATATGCTCAAACAACCAATAATAAAAATAAATGATAAGACACCCATCATCTGAAAGTAAGCTCTATCCGTCCCTAAACCGATCGATGCTTGCGGTATTACTACTAAAGAGACCAATAATCCGAAACATGCTATTGCCAAAAGCAAGTATAGAATTTCAATCTTTCTTCTCAAAAAGGTTGGTGTATCATATTGTTTTGTTGGTATTTCCATCATTTTTCTAAAGTTTACAATCATACTAATAATACCAAAACCAATTATAATTATAACAATCCATTGATTAATTATATGTATTTGACGAGGCACAGCATTGTATGTAAAGCTCTTCCCCATTACTTCTGGGAGTGCACCCCCTCTCGAATCTACGGAAAATAATTGAGGTAAACCTTTAAGAGTCCCCTCGAAAAAACCAATCGCTGAATTATCAAATGCTCCTACTGTAACCTGGCTGTACCAAAAAAAAATTATAACAAAAAAAACCATGACTAAAACGAAAGATATATTTTTCTCCATTGGATATTTTAATTCTACTATCTGTATAAGAATCCAAATTCCAAGTAAAACAAAAAAGGAAATATATGTAGTTGTATAATGAGACCAAACCATTGATAACATAAAAATAAGCAATAACAATTTTTTATTTTGTAATTTTATATTTGTAAACAACGTCATAATTACCAGTACAAAGAATAAGATGGCAAGATTTGTTCGCGGATTGGCAGAAGTCCACATAAATATATGAGAAGAAGCAAAAAAAATTGCAGCAAAAAATGCGAAGATATCATCAATATATTTTCTTGATATTTCATAAATTGCCAAAGGAATTATTGGAATAAATATTGAATAGAATAATTTGTAAAAAAAAACTATATTTGATATATTCAAAATTGATTGATATATTGCGGGTAATAAGGAAATACTTAAACACGAATCAAGTGCAGAATAATCTATTATTTTCCAATGCAGGTTGTTTAAAGCGACGCGAAATAAATAATACTCTGAATGAACATCTGCTCCGACTATGTATTCTGATCTCAGTGAGAATGCAAATGTAATGAATATTCCAATTGAGTAGATTGCGAAAGGGTAAATATTTTTAGGTACTTTATTGTTAAAAATAGCCATTAAAATTACAACGAAAATTATTAAAATAAATCCAAACATTAGAACAATATTATTTCCATCCGTTCGCATAAGATATGCTCCAAAGATACTTAGTGATGGAAATAATATTATAAATGATAATATCATCAATTTTTCATTGAGACGTTGATTAAGCCGCAATCGAAATGTGATAATTTTTCCTTTATTAATAATGAAGTTAATCCAGTATAAAATGATAATAACAAAATCGAATGCTAATAATAACCATCTCTTCGACAGTGGATTTGTATAGCCTAAATTCAAAACAAAAGTATTTACTAATAAACCATAAAACATTAAAAACGAAAAACTTAATCCTATCGTTAATATTATTTTTTTCAACTGACTTATATCATCTAATTTTAAAATAGAGAGAATAAGAAATCCCGGCAAAAATGTAAGAAAAACACTGCCAAATGCTTGCCTGAATATCGGTATATTTAACATTACAACAATATTTGTTACAATTAAAAATAAAATAAAAAATATATGCTGCTTTTTTCTTATATAAAATTTATACATTTATATTATCCTATTATATAAATATTTATCTTTCATTGTCGAGGATAAACTATCAGATATTTCTTTATATCGGTTCACCGCAGCCCCATACGTAAATTCCCGATTTATTAAAATTCTTGCATCTTCTACAATTTTATTTAAATTTGGATGGCCTAAAGCCATTATAATATTTTCTCCAATACAAACTGGTGAATTATTCTCCATAAGAAATCCTGTCTCTCCATTTTTTATTACAGCTGGGATTGCTCCAACCGAGGTCGCCAAAACGGGCGTACCACATGCCATAGCTTCTAACATTATATTAGGCAAACCTTCGGTATAAGAAGGAATTACGAGCAGTTTTAGTTCGTTCAAATAAGATACCAGTTTATCTTGAGGAATCCAATTTAGAAGCTCAACTTTGGTTTGTAAGTTCATTTTTTTCAAAGATGTTTTTACATCCTTCAACAGCGGACCGTCTCCAATAATCAGAAAATTAACATTTTCTTTATTATTTAGAACCAGTGGTATTGCCTCAATAAAATTGCTTATTCCCTTCTCCTGTGCGAAACGACCAATGAATCCAACTTTTATTTCCCTCTTGCACAAATCTTTCTTTACTTTGAATGTTTTATTATCCACAAAACGGCGCCCATATCCCATAACCTTACGAGAATATTTTTCCAGCCCAGGTTTTTTGGAAATTTCTACATCTGAATAAACTATAATTATGTCTGATAAACTATAATTTATTTGTTCAATCAGTTTGACAATCTTATATAAAAAATACTTACTTGAACCAAACAAGGGTTTATCATGGGTCCCAAGTACGCATTCTGAGCCAGTTCCGCCAGTTATCAAAATCAATTTCTTTGAAGAAAATTTTGCAATCAATTGAGGGAAAATAAGATTTCCAAGTACAGGACTATTGAAGTAAATTATATCTATTCTGCGTAAAATTCGTATAGTATTCATTGATGTTTTTATTTCGCTAATAATTGCTTTTGGAATTCTAATAAGAAAAGGTTTTATAGCTTCTGAGGTTTCAACGTTATTGTCGCAAATCCAACCATCATTGCATTGATAAACTATATCTATGCTTATTATGAAGATATCATTGTATAATGGTTTAAAAATCTCTATAAACTGTTTTAGAAAAAGCTGTGACACTCCTTTAACATATGGAAAAAGCATTCCTACATTGTAATTCTGATTATTTTTTGCAATTTTAATATCCATCATATACCTTCTTTAATTTTTAATAAATTAGTACAAGCCTCTGCGAATTTTTTGATATTTCCTTTTTCAATGAGAATACCGTTTTCATTAATAATTTCTGAATGTGCCCCAATATTGAATGCAACAGCAGTTTTTCCACATAATTGCGCTTCCACTATAGGTAAGTCAAATGTTTCGCATAAAGAACATGTAGTATAAATATCACATACAGCATAATAATAGGGTATATTATCATAGGATATATGATCAACAAATATAATTGACTCGTCAGAAACTTTCTTTAATTTCTCAGAATAATCTTCGTATGCATGTTTTCCTGCGATTATCAATTTTAAATTTGGTATTTGTTGTTTAATTAATTTGAATACATCAATTAATAAATGTACTCCTTTATGAGGAGAAATCCTCCCTACGAACAAAATAACAGGATCATTGCCTAAATTGTGAAATCTTCTTATTTCAGAACCATCAATTCCTTCATGGAACCTTTCTAAATCCAGGTGATTATAGATTACTTCACTATCTATTCCAGTATATTTTTTAAATTGTCTCTTTGCCGCATAACTTACAGATACTGCACGATCCACATTTTGAACAGTATGTTTAGTTAAAAAAATAAATATCTTCATGTATATTCTTTCGTATAAATTTGGAAAAAGTTCTGGATTTGGAGTCCCATGGTACCAATATGTGTATTTGATCTTATAGAATTTTCTTGCCAAAAATGCGAGCCAATTCATAGGGTAAAGATGACTAATAATCAGATCAAAATTTTTTAATTTTGGAAGCCATATGTATGTCTTAATTAAGTCAAAAGGAAAAATCAAACGATAAACTCTTTGCCAAAATAGACTTTTTGGCATTCCCATTACAATTAGTTTGGCATTTTTGGGTTTGATGTTAGCTGAAAGAGCAAATATTGTAACATCATTCCCTTCTTCTGCAAATTCTTCAGCTTGAAGTTGAGCTACCCGTGCATCACCGCTGTATTCTGAAAAATTTGGTACTAAAATTGCAATCTTCATTGTCTAATCTTTTTCATTTTGATTATATATCTTTTTAGATTCGATAGCCTGTCTTTTCTTTATTATTTTGGCTGGAACACCACCAGCTACGACATAAGATGGAATCTTTTTTGTAACTACGGCCCCAGCTCCTATTATAGAATATTTACCTATTTTTACCCCAGGAAGAATAATTGATCTAATTCCAATCCATACATAATCTTCTATGGTTACGCACGTTGGCTCATGAAATCCTCGAATACTCTTTAATTCATTGTCGAATTTATGTTTTAATGTGAGAATAATCGTTTCTGCTGCAATCATCACATTATCTCCAATAATTACTTTCCCCCCTCCGCCTATTCCTGCTATGTAACTATTTCTTCCTATTCCGGAATCGGATCCGATTTCAATATCTCTGCCAAAACCAAAAAAAACTCCATTTTCAATATTGATATTTTTACCGCATTTTCTAAAAATGAATTTACAAAGAAAACCCCTTAATTTTCGACCTATGCTAAAGGGCAAGTATTGGGTAGGCAAATATCTTGCAAAACCATAATAAACAACCAAAGCAATATTGCGGCAAATCTTTCGTGCAATACTTTCCTTCTCAACGGAGGTCATTTTTTTCTTCCCATATATTTGATAAAAACTTTCGCCGACTTAATTATCACATTCAATTCATGCAATCCGTTCTTCCGCAACACGTTACCCATCGCTATCGGTATGTATGAATGGCTTAAATAATACTCTTTTAGCCCTCGATCCACATAATTCTCAATATCCTCCTTTGTAAAATCAGGATAGGATACTATGCATTTCTGAAATCCGTCTTTATCTAAAGACTCCTCCAGATCATCGACCAGCAAAAACCCATTCTCTCTAACCCAATTATAGAACTGAGTTCCAGGCATCGGCGTAGCGACCGAAAACTGAACTATATTCGGTTTAACCTCCTTTACAAATCTTATTGTATCTTCTGCAGTTTCTTTTGTCTCTCCTGGCATTCCTATGATGACATCAGCCAGTATCATAAGCCCGACTTTCTTAGCATCCTTAGTAAACTTCCTACTATCCTCAGTTGTTATACCTTTTTTAATATTTTTGAGTATAGTATCGCTCCCAGATTCATATCCCACATCAAGGAGCCTGCAACCAGCATCTTTCATAACTTTCATTGATTCATAATCAAGATTTGCCCTTGCATTACATGACCATGTAATGTCCAGCCCTCTTTGCTTTATTTCACTGCACACCTCTGTAATCCGTCTCTTGCTTATCGTAAAGGTGTCATCCTCAAGGAATATCTCTTTTACTTCCGGAAGTTCTTTTGCAACATATTCAAACTCATCCACCACATTCATTACACTTCTGACCCTGTGCTTCCTGCCCATCAGGGTTTCAGGCCATGAACAGAATATACATTGATTTGGACAGCCTCTTCCTGTAAATATCTGTACCATGGGATTTAAGGTATGACCCAGGAAATAATCTTTGATATCGAGATGCTTTTTATAGACTTTTGAGACAAAAGGTATGGTATCCAGCTCTTCAGAACTGATATATGACCTATTTTCATTGTGGATTATTTTCCCATTTTCTTTATAAGAGAGTCCAAGAATATTCGCAAAACCATCACCATTTTCGATTGCCTCTGCAAAATCTCTAATTGTAAAATCATATTCGAACCTGGCAATAGCATCAATTCCGCCATTACTCAATATTTTGTCCGGAAACTGTGAAGTTGGAGGTCCTACAAGGATCGTTTTGGAACCATCGGTATTTTCTTTTAACTCCGAAGCCACCTCGATATCATTTCTCAGGCTTGAGAAATTTGTATCAACGACTATTAAGTTCGGCTTGAATTTTTTTGCGTCGTTTATAACTTGTTCTCTGCTCCATTTCCATGCGACTGCGTCTACTAATCTCACATTCTTTCCAAATTCTTCTTCGAGTACACCTGATGCGTAGGATAGCCAGATTGGATAGTTAAGAGTTCCCCCTCTCGCTGCAACGCCTTGCCATCGTCCACATCGGACAAAATTTGGAACAAACGGTGGATTCAGTAAATAAATTCTCATTTTTAAGCATCCTTATTTTTATTAGCTAAGTTATTATTTATGCCCAGCATGATTTTTTCCATCCTTCCTGCGATCCTTTCCCAATCATAATTCTCTTCTACAAACTTTCTACCTTCCATTCCCATTTTCTCCCTCAGCATATCATCTTCAAATAGCATAGTTATCTTATCTTTATATTTCTCTTTAGTAGATGCATATAATATTTTGTCATGTGCAGCATTTTCAATGCCGTTTAACCTCGTAGATATTATCGGTTTTTCGCAAGCCATATATTCAAATAGTTTCAAAGGAACCGCGCTCTCCGATATTGCGCTTTTTCTACTAAAAGGCATCAGACATATATCCATCGCTGAAATATATTTCGGCACCTGGGAATATGGCATCATTCCTGTAAACTTGACCCTGTCTTCCAGACCGTATCTTTTAGTCAGTTCTATAGTTTCCTTAAATCTTCCTTCTTTTCCCACAATGACCATTTTTATTTCATTATCCAGTTCATTTAATATTGAAAAAACAGGTTCAAAATCTATCCATTCTCTCAGCACCCCGACATAACCCAGGATAAAACCTTCAAGACCCAGTTCCTCCTTCGCCTTAGCACCGTAATTCCTGAACTGATTCGTATCCACTCCGTTTGAGATAACTTCGGATTTATGGTCAGGAATATTGTATGTTTTCCGAAGATTATCCGTAGTTAGGGTTACTCTGCTAGAGATGTGGATATTTTTTTTAAGCATAATATCTCCGAACATCCCACCCACAGGTTTCAGGAGGGAAGGGATTTGCGGCGATTCTTTGATCATGGCGCCGAGGTCATCAGCGATGTCATATACTGTTTTAAGCTTCTTAGCTGCAAAATAGCCTGATACCAGTGTGCTGTAATTCAAATGGACATCAAAATCACTTTCTTCAATAATTTTATTAACTTTATTTCTTGAAAAAACCTCTTGGATAACAGGGCTGATTTTCTTGTCGGTCAAATGAAAATAATCTATTCTATTGAATAGCTCATTAAAATCCTTTGAATACGATCCCAAATTATCATCCTGCCCCCCTTTCCACCAGTCATTTATGCTTAAGACCGTAATATTATGCTTTTTCGAGAGGAACTTGATGAACTGGTGAGGTCTGTTATGTTGGGATTTTTTCAGATCAACAATAGATGTTATAAGGATATTCATTTTTAAACTCTGTAAATTTGTTTTTCTAATATATAGATTTATTATGTTTTTATTTAAAAACTTCTATACGTCAATTCATATAATTGAGTTAATACTTTTTTTAAATCTAATTTAACCAAGATCATTCTGATTGTGTCATCCCTCTCGCCGCCATCACCCTCCCGATCCTCTCCGCCGCCTTCCCATCCCCGAACGGATTCTTCCACCCATTGCTCTTTAAAAGCATCTTCTTTGCACACTTCACGATCATCTCAGGCTCAGTCCCGGCAAGCATATTCGACCCGACTTCAACAGTCTCAGGTCTCTCGGTATTATCCCTTAAAGTCACGCAGGGCACTCCCAGGATGCAGGTCTCCTCCTGCACGCCCCCTGAATCAGTTAAAACAAGGCGCGCGTTGCTCTCAAGCTGCAAAAAACCAAGGAAATCCACAGGGTCTATCAGCCGGATGCTTCCGTTCATATGTACTCCGAACTCTTGTATCCGTTTTCTTGAGCGCGGATGGATGGGATAGATAACAGGAGTATTAAACTCTTTGCCGAGCTTCTCAAGACCTTTAAGCATCCCGGCAAACCTTACTTGGTCATCCACGTTCTCCTGCCTGTGCGCCGTAACGAGGAAATAGCCCTCTGGTTCGATATCGACCTCTTCCAGGGTGTTCCTTTCTTTCGCTATTTTTAAATTTTGGCGGACCGCATCCACGATCGTATTCCCTGTCACAAATATCCTGTTTTCGGGGATGCCTTCGCCAAGCAGTATTTTTTTGGCTTTTTCAGTGGGCGCGAAAAGATAATCGGAAGAGTGGTCAGCCAGCACCCTGTTTATCTCCTCCGGCATCCTCCTGTCATAGCTTCGCAGGCCTGCTTCCACATGCCCGACCTTGATCCCGAGCTTAACAGCAGCAAGCGCGCCCGCAAGCACTGTATTTGTATCGCCCTGCACCAGCACCGCATCGGGCTTCTCATCCATCAGCACCTTCTCTATCCCCGCCATCATCTTCCCTGTCTGCTCCCCGTGCGCCCCCGACCCGGCCTCCAGGTTGTACTTCGCCTCCGGCAGCCCCATCTGCTCGAAGAACACTCTGTCCATATTATAAGAATAATGCTGCCCCGTATGCAGGATAAAATAGTCCAGCTCTCTTCTTTCGCATTCCCTTATTACAGGGGACATTTTGATTATTTCAGGGCGCGTACCCAGGATTATTGAAAGGCCGATATTTTCACCACCGTTGGAAAATCTAAACTGCGTTCATGCTATTAAACATTTGCATGATGAGTATGGATTTTGGCGGTTCTTTTTATATTAATCAACCCCAAAGTTCAGCTTCAGTATGTGTTATCAGTGGCAGCATGTAGTGAACTCACCGCAAAGAACGCAAAGTTCGCAAAGAATTTTGCGGCTGAGCTTTGCGTTCTTTGCGAACTTTGCGTTGTTCAACCAGATCAATCCATGGAATCTTTAGAGTAATATAAAAAAATCCTGTTAGCTTTATTAAAATGGTTCGGGACAGGATAATCAACCACGGAGGACACAGAGAGCACAGAGAGTTGTGATTTTTGCTCTGTGTCCTCTGTGCACTCTGTAGTTTATATTAATTTAACCAGTCCATGATCCCATTAGATTAATAAACTGAGAAGCGTTTTGAATCAACAGGAATAACAACAGGCAGGTTAAACCACTTTTGGATTCCTTGATCATTCTCGACATCGAATGCAGTATGATCCCTGTGAAAGCCATAAAAGACCCGACAAGTGTCAGCATTATCATCAGCAGCGTTGGTCCGAACATCAGGCTCCCCCCCAGGTAAAATACCCGCAAAAAGCCCAGGCCCATCAATATTCCAGCCGCGGCAAACACCATTCCAGGCGCCGTAAAATAATATAGCGGTCTGTTCAGTTCCATATCATGCAGCACTTTAGCCATTACTTTTAATCCATGGCTCACCGGATTCTCCGTCGAGCAGTCCACATCATACCGCACCCCGATCTCCACTTCTTTCACCTTCAATCCTGCATTGGCTGCATCCATCAGCATCTCGCTTTCGATAGCCAGTCCGTTTGACCTGAAATTAAACACAGGCACAGTATGCGCAGCAAATGCCCTGAAACCGCTCTGTGTATCCGTAATGCTAAGTCCGCTGTTAAGGTTGGTGGCAGTATCAAGCATGTTTTGCCCTATGCGGCGGTAAAAAGGAGTATTCTTCCCGTTCCCATTCATATACCGGCTGCCGTTCACCATATCAGCCTCTCCCGCAAGGATGGGCGCGATAAGTTTCGGTATCTCTTCAGGATCGTGCTGCCCGTCGGTATCCATGGTCACGATGACCTTAGTGCCGTTCTTGGAAGCCTCTATAAAACCGGTTTTTAGCGCAGCACCCTTGCCTTTATTGAATGGATGGAGGATAACCTCAGCCCCGGCAAGTTTTGCCATCTCTGCCGTACGGTCACTGCTGCCGTCGTCGATAACGATGACGCGGTCTGCATGCTGCCGTGCATGTAGCACTATGCTGCCTATAGATACCTCTTCATTGTATGCAGGAAGGATTGCGAGAATCTCACCGCTCATATGAACCTCCTGCCTGCGTTTTCTTAGTTTTTGGGTTTGCAATGTTTTTAATAGCCATAGGATGACACCACCTGCATTGCTTCTTTCAAAGCATATCCACCAAGCTATGGTCTTCAGGATGTCCTGATGGTATATAAATCTTTTCTGAATTATTAAATGATATTTATTATTATAATCATCATTATAATCACATACCCGGGTCAGGCTAAAATAGAGGCATATTTTTGCGCAAATAAGCGCTGGGCGGCTTTCCCCTACAGCCCTCTTAGCAATTCTGCAGTATTCATAGCCGATATCCTCATCACGGCCAGGAAACAGGTTAGCAGACCTATGACGATCGTGATCACGATCCCCATATATAGATAATCCGGCTGCAAGATCACAAGCCTGTCGATCCCCATGTAGGCGCGGAGCAGGTCGTTCAGCATATCGACAAGGGGCATGCTGATAAGTATCCCGGCAGTACCCCCCAGCAGGCTTATAAGCAGTCCCTCGCTTCCTATGCTCTTAAATACCGACCACCTGCTCAAACCCATTACCTGCATGATGGCTATCTCCTTCTTTTTTTCATTGATGCTGAGGAGAACCGTATTCGCAGCCATCATTGCCCCCATTATGACAGCAAGGATAACAATTGAAGCTGCACTGGCTAATGGGAGGCTGTTCTGTTTTAAGGCTTTTTTCAGGTATTCCTGGTTCGTGCTGACGGTGTACTGGGGGTATTTTTGCTGTATATCTTCCTGTATATCATTTGCCCTGGCAGGGTTTTTGAGCCGGATAAGGATCATCGTTGAGCCATCGTAATATTTGTTCCCTGTTATATCCTGCAGCTCGGATAGGCACATAATGACCATTGGATTTGAGCTGAACCTGGAAAGGGAATCAGTCAACCCGGTAATATTGAATTTCTGGGTTCTTGCCTCACTGAGGGTTTTACCGACATGGATAGTGTCCCCGACTTTGACATTAAGGAGACTGGCCGTCCTGCTATCTATCAGGACCTCATTTTTCCATTTACCGTCATATTTCCCGTTATTATAATGTGCATCGTTGCCTAGGTCCTTGCCCTGAATAATTGTTACCATAGAACCGCCTGTCCCATCCACTCCGATCGCAAAGATCGCCTTCGGCTCTGCATCATCTCTATAGGCATAGACCATTTCTGTCAGCAGAGGCATTCCCCAGGCTATATCCCGGTTTTTCCGCAGAGATCCAAGCATACTATGCGCATCTGTTATCATGGATTCTCCCGTGCCCATATACTGGGACTGGACGTCGGAAGCGCCCCCTGTCACCCACAGGTGGATGGTGCTCTGGTCCAGGATATTCCCGCCTGTAGTAAGGAGCCCGTTGCCTATGGAAGCCAGGAGGATTATGGAGAGGACTGCAAAAGCCACACCCATAACAGCCAGACATGTCCTGAGTTTATTTCTTTTCAGGTTCCTTATTGCAAGCATATGTTTCTCCCTGTTCCAGCTATCCTTATCATACTAATCCCAGCGGTATGAACCCGAAGAGAAAGACATTGATCATTCCATGGGTAAGGGCAACGAATGCCAGGCTTCTTGTTCTCTGGAAGAGATAACCTATGAAGAATCCGGCGGATGTGGTGAATATGATCTCGTATATGGTCCCGTAGCCGGAGTGCATTGCCCCGAATAACAGGCTTGCGATTATCAATCCTCCCATGCTTCCGGTAGCCTGTTCAAGGCGGGTCTGTAGCATGCCCCTGAAGAGGAGTTCTTCGGACCAGCCTGTGAAGACTAACATTATCACCGTGAAAACAAGAACGCCCTGGAACGTGGGTGCGGGTATCAGGCTCTCCACGGTTATGATACTATATTCTATCCTGCCAAGAACCATGCCCAGGACAACAGAAGCGGGGAAATATATATGCAGTTTTTCAAAGGATACGCCCATCTCCCGCCCTGAAAATTTCTGGTTTTTTGCTACATAGTATATGGAGATAAATATGGGGCCATACACGAGTGGGAAGATATAGAGCGTCCTTGTAAAAAATATCGGCATGGTAGTGTTGAGGATGCGAAAGAGCGGAAGGAGAGCCAGCACTTGCAGCAGGTTTGAGGTTTCAATATCGCGGATGCGGGAGGCGGTGAGAGACAGGGCAAGAAGAGTTACGATATGGAGGATTATACCGTATCTTGTATACTTTAAGAACAAAAAGGCCTCAGCTATGATAATAGCGGACACGGGCAGCAGGATAGCGGGCTTTAATTTCATATCTCCTACCCTTTAGTCCGGTTTGTCCCGGGATTCGCAGTCGAGTTTACCCACAGGTGGGCCTCACGGTACGGCGCTTCCATGCCTTCCCTGAACAGGAGGAACTCAAGCTTAAGGTTGCTGCCCGTCCTGTTAATTGCAAAGGTTACCGGATTCTCCCATGTCTGGTTATTGCCAAGTTGTACCTTTTTCTCAAGAAAGGTATTGTTCTGTACCTGTACCTGCAGCGTGTAATTGATATCGGAGTATTCATGGTTCACGATTCCGACTATGAGGCTTACGGGTACGCCCGGGCTTACTCCTCTCGGGTAATCGGCAGCTTTTCCGGAAGGCCCGAGTATATAGAACTCGGTGAACTTCTCGCCCTGTTTCGGGGTCACTATTACATACACCAGGGTGACAAGGGAGAATACTATGGAGATGACAAGGATGAGCGTCAGTATCCTGTCAGTCCTGTTCTCCTGACCGGCGAACTCTTCTTTCACGCCTGCGATTGCGGCTTTCAAAGGAACTTCAAATCGCTTATCCTGCGGGAGTTGGAGACGCCTGAAACAGGCTATCACCCATAAGAGCAGGCTGAAAAGAACCAGGGTGACGATTATCGGTATTATGCGGATGCCCCAGGGGGTGAAATTCAGTCCCAGTCCAAGCAGGGGTACTATTGCGATGCTCAGGCCGAAACTCAGGGCAGCGCGTTCAATGCCGTCAATATCATCCCTGCCCGGGAAAAGCGCAGCTATTAGGACATAACCCGGAATAAACAGGACCATGGGGATGCCGAGAATAGTCCTGATTATAGTCTTATCCAGCGGCGGTATTGTCAGGAATATCACTGTCAAGATGAGATATATTACTATTAACTTCAAATCCAGCGGCAGCTCTTCAGGGATGTGTAATTTCATAGATCAACCCGGCGTACCTGAAAGGTCTATGCGTTTTGTCATGATCACAGGTATCAGTCCTGATAATATACCCGCAGCCAGCGCAATTGCTACGCCGCCCAGTTGCAGCACGGGATTAACTACAGAAACCTGTCCAGCCCCGAAAAAACGGTAAGCTGACATATTCAGGACTTCCTGTCCGAGGCTGCTCAATAATATTCCCATAATACCGCCAAGCAGGGAGAGGATAACAGACTCGTACAGCACCATTTTGGCGATTGAGCGCTGGGATATGCCTATGGCCTTCATCAGCGCGAGTTCCTGTTTTTTCTCGTTTATGGACAGTACCATAGTGCTGCTGATGAACAGTACTGCGATGAGTGCGGAGATAGCTGAAACAGCTATTGCGGTCGCGAGTATCTTTTTATCGCTGGCGACATTATAAACCGAATACTCGGCGTTACCCAGGACAAGAGCATCCGGGAAAAGTCCCCTGATATAATCCATAGAACCGCTGCCCTGTGCGATTATATAGTTAGCCCTGTCACCTTTAAGATTGCCTGTGAGTTCCTGCAGCTCCGAGAGATGGAGAACTGCGATGGGACTGATAGAATATCCGGTTTCCGAGATTATTCCCGTCACCCTGAAAGAATTATTAGAATTGTTGATGCCGCTGGCTGATGCCCCAAGGCGCATGGTATCCCCGACCTTCAATCCCAGGAGCTTTGCCGTCTTTTCATTGATCACAGCCTCACCGGTCCAGGCACTGTTCGTAAAATGATCATCACCCGGGGTAAGATCCTGTGCTGACACCGGCAGAGTATCTGTGCCTGCCGGAATAATTCCCATTCCCAGGATGACCTTTGGAGAACTGCCTGGCGAGGATGCATAGAGCAGCCGGTTCAATACCGGTGTTGCGCCCTTGATATCGGGATTGGAGCGGATTTTCCCAATGCTTTGATGAACATCCCCCAGCATCGTTTTCTCGGAACTTGATACGATGTCGGTAACGCTTGAGTCCTTTGGCATGATCCAATAATCCACCGACTCTTCATACATTGCGGCAGTTCCCTGTTTTAATCCCACCCCGATAGAAACGAGCAGTATTGCCATTGAGACTGCGATAGCAACGGCTGATGCGGTGAAAATCGTACGCCCCTTCTTTCGCAAAAGTCCTGCAACCGCGATCTTAGCGTACGTCGCTTACCATCCTCCCGTCCTGGAGCGTGATTATCCTCATTGCGCGCTTTGCGATAGAATCATCATGTGTAACCACAATTATTGTTTTCCCGTACTCCTGGTTGATCCGCGTAAGGAGTTCCAAGATATTTCTCCCGCTTGCACTGTCCAGTTCGCCTGTCGGCTCGTCCGCAAGTATAACTGGAGGGTCGTTTGCAAGCGCCCTGGCGATAGCCACCCTCTGCTGCTCGCCGCCGCTTAACTGTCCGGGCATGTGCTTTGCCCTTTCGCTTAACTCCACGGCGTCCAGTAATTCCATGATCCTCTTCTTTCGCATCTCCCTGGGAATGCCGGCTTCTTTCATGGGCAGTTCGATATTCTCACAGGCACTGAGAGCCGGGAGAAGGTAAAAATGCTGGAATACGAAACCGAGTTCCCGCAGGCGCAGCTCTGTCATAGCCTTTCCGTTCATCCTGCTCGTTTCCATGTCTTTAATGAATATTTTACCGCCGGTCGGCCTGTCTATGCAGCCGAGGATATGCAGCAGTGTTGACTTGCCTGAGCCGCTCGGACCTGTGATTGCGATGAATTCCCCCTGCTCGATAGAGAGGTTGATATCAGCAAGAGCCTGGATGTATGTTTCATCCAGCCTGTAGGTTTTGGATAGCTCCACGGTTTTTATTAAAGGCATTTTAGCTCCTGATTTTGTTTAATACCAGGAAAAGGATTCCGATCAGGAATAAAAAGGCGGCTACTATCATCATGTAGCCTGATGCGGGGGCCTGCGGAAGGGACTCGGTTACGTTTATAGTACCCCCTCCCGATATCCCCATAAGTTCCGGATATCCCAGTATTATGTTATCCGATGCTATGGCAGCATATAAAGAAAACCTGCCGTAGGCGCTTTCTGGAATCTTTATATTGGTATCATAAATGCCATCTTGTGTTCGGTTGGCAGATGACTCAAGACTGCTGCTATTCTTTACAAGCACTACCCTGACAGGCAGGCTGGTATCTGGCGAAACCCTGACTTTTACGTGTAGCGTTCCTCCTGAGGTAACAATCGTATTGGAAGGCATTACCGAGAGATTGTACTTTGAGAAAACCACGGGTTTGACCGCCAGTATGTCGCCCTGGTAGAATACTGCAAAGGCATATGTGCCAGGTACTGTAACCACGCCGCCCGGCATAGCCATCTCAGCCGTTCCTTCTGTATAGTAAACCATGTGGTTCCATAGGAAATTCCTGTTTTTATCCAGAAGTGAAAGCTGAAAGCTCTTTATATCTGTAGCATCAACCGTAATATTGACGGTCTCTCCTAAGGAATAGGCACCGACATCCTGGATATCATAGGTTTTACCCTGGTACGTTACCGTCCTGTCCGGCATATCAATAGTATTATCAAGCGAGATTGTTGCGGCTGCTGCGGGCTGAAGGTTCGAAAAAAGAATGAAAGCAGTAACAATGATTATTGTTTTTATACCTGACATACTGCTGAAGAACTGCAATTCAGTAATGCCTCCTGGGTCTAATTTTAAAACTCTCTTTATTATAATACCTGATAAGCCTATCGTCATGCAAGGGATGACTTACAATGATTGTCGGATTATAATGAGTATAATTAGCATAAGAATAATTAAATTTTTTAGAAGCGATACATATATATAGTTAGGAGTATTAGGCAGGGCTTAGGTGGTAAACTAATGCTGTCTAGTACTATTGTCAGTTCTTCGGCAGGGATAATTTCGGCAACGTCTACAATAAGTGCTCCACAGCTTGGTATTCTTGGCGTAGTAACACTCATTATATTACTTTCCTTAAAGGAAATCCTCTCAGCCTCTAAGTTATGGAACGGAAAACTTGCCTGCTCTCTGGATACGAGCATCCTGCCGCTGTTGATTGCTTTTTTTGCCATAGTGATTTTCAAGGTGATGGAGATACTATGAATAACAAATCCCTAAGATCAATTCCGGTATTCCTGATTTTATTTTCGATCTTAGTGATGATGGTGCTGCCTGCTATGGCTGAGGAAATTGGTATAAAAATAAGTATAAAGCCATCCAGTACCATTGCCAATTCTACTGATGACGCATACAGTGCCACGATGGATCCGAAGAGCGTCCCAGGCGGCGGATTTTATTTCCTGAAAGTAACAATTCCAGCAGGCTATGAATATATTCTCCCAGCCTCAGGCAAAACAGTTGGCACCTATACTATGTTTAACAAGACAGCACATTCTAATCAAGTTATAATCAAAATAATATCAAACGATACTACGGCTGAAACTGTTGATGTAAAATATTCAACCGATTACGGGGTTACTTATAGTATAATCAAAAATCAATCTATATATAATATGGTCTTCGGTGCTTCAACCCTCAAATTAACAGAGCCAACCCCCACTACCCCCGGTTACCTTAACATTTCTCTCGGTGGAAATGCAGGTCCCATACTGGAGCAAAATGAAGTTACACTAATAATGGCTGAAGGTACGCTCAGGAACCCTGCTGACCCAGGCAAATATACATGGTATCTTGAAGCCAAGAGTAGTCCAACAGGCACGCCTTACACTGGTCATGATGATGTAAGAATTATTAAGAATGGAAAATCGCATGCAAAACATTTTGATGTTTTTGATGTCCATCATCCTGTAGATGCAAGTCTGACGCTGCCATCTGGAAGCTTGACGGTGGGTATAACTGCGCCGCCGGGCGTTGGCGCGACCGACTTTGCAGTATCTCTACGGAATTTCGATGAAGATCCAATCCCGGATGAGAAAAAAGGTGCGGAATCTCTTTCAAGATTTATGTTTATAGGAGTCGATGCACCGGCTCTGAGAGGTATTTCGTTCACCGCAAGAATCAATGTAAGTTATGCCTCCGTGTTATCATCCCTCACCATTCCTGAGAAAAACCTCAGGCTTTACAGGTTTAACGACTCCTCATCAGAATGGGAACCTACTCTAAACGGCGGCGTCGATACCGTAAACAAGATAGTGTACGGTGATGTAACCGGTTTTAGCACCTTCGGTGTATTGGGCGCTGTAGAAACACCTCCAGCAACATCAGGAGCTGGATCCAGCACCGGTGGCGGCGGTGTAATATCGGCGGAGCCCTACGAAAACATATTAAAGTCGGAGAGTTATGAGAAGGATTTTATCGCCAATACGCCGGTAACCTACAAATTCTCAGCAACCGAGCACGGCATTTACGAGATAGCCGTTGCAGGCAGTGAGAATGAAAATGATATTGCCGTGAGGATTGAAGCTCTCAAAGGTACATCAAAGCTCGCCGCAGCCTCTGCGCCTGGAACCGTATATAAGAACGTGAATATATTGGCAGGGACAAAGAAAATAAAAGAGGCTTTCATCAGGTTCAAGGTCGAGAATTCATGGCTTGATAGCAACAACCTCGCAGTCAGCGACGTAAAGATGGTCAAGTGGGACGGCAGCAAATGGAATCCTATAGAAACCACTGAACTAAGCAAAGACGCATCCTATACGTACTTCGAGGCTAAGACCGATTCTTTCTCAATATGGGCGATAGCCGGATTAAAGAACGAGGTATCGGCAGCAGAGCCTTCAGTAACACAGCCAGAAGCAACTCCGGCAGTTACCACTCCGGCGGTTACTCAAACACCGTCTGCCGGAGCGCCTCCGGTAAATCTGGCAACCATAATGGTCGTGATTGTTCTGATTGCCATAGTTGCAGTTGTGTACTTCAAGAGAAAAGAGATATTTAAGAAATAAAATAAGAGAGTATTTACCCATTTATTCTTCTTTTTTGGTTATGCGATTGTTTTACATGCTTTATTTGCCAGGTTTTTTAAACTATCTCCCAGATCTCGCCTGGTGTATCAATCAGTTACCATTGCTTTTTATGTTATTGACAGGAAGCAGTATATGAAAAATTAAACAGCTCTTTTGGTTCTCCTGCGAATTCAGGCTTGCCTCCTTCTCTGGAAGTATTTTTAAAATACCTTACTTTTCATGGCTCACAAACTTGTTTTCCCCGATTCGGTTCTAAAACCCATGTTCATCATTATAATAATCACAATGATGCAAGAGTTTATAATGTTGTGAAAACAGAAATTGAATTGTGTCTCAATTTTCACATATTTATGAAATCCATGTTCCATGCCCTAAAAGCAACAAAGAAGCAATTTTAGGTGATTTAGTTGAGACACCCCTGCCGGAAAGAAATAAGGCGTGTTCAGATATTAGAATGAACAATATAAACGCCCCAGCCTCCAGAAGCGGCAGGGCTTCAAGTGTATTTCCTGCATCCGGTGCGCCGTACTGGATCACACCGGTCGTATCCGGTGCGGCGATGGCAGTATACCCGGCTGACTCGTCCCAATTGACCCTGTCTATGAACTTCGTAAACAGCACAAGCCATGAACACGCGAACAGCATTTTCAATATTATAGATTATTCAAAGCTCTTCAGAACTGTCCGGATCCTTGGCTTGATGTCCGTAATAAGTTATATGACCGTCATCCTTTTTACATGGGTATATGCAAATTTAACGGGCTACGTATATTTCTCGGCCGGAGAGCCTGTACTGCTGATAAAGTATCCGGAGTGGGCGCTCGGACTCATAGGGATTTCCGTGGCTATCGACTGCCTGCGTAAAGAACTGGACGCATTATGCGAGATACGGGTTTTTTCAAAGAAAATTTAATCCTTCTTATCCTGTGAAATATTCTCTTTCGATATTGTCAAGCAATGTGTTCAATATATCATTCATTTTATGAACATTGTTTATCTGCGATACGATCTCATCAGGCTTCTGTGTGTATTCCCCATCCACGAGCTCATCGCCGCAGTTCCGGAACATGAGGTTGATACTCTCTGCAGAATATTCAAGATGGAACTGTAATCCTATCACAAGTCCGTATTCAAAGGCTTGATTCGTGCATCCTTCACTTTGCGCGGTTCTTGCGGCGCCGGGCGGTATTTTGAATGTGTCGCCATGCCAGTGAAAAGCGATAAATGTGCCCGGGAGGGTACTGAAGACCGGGGAGTTACTTGCTTCCCCGGTCAATGAAACCGGGAACCACCCGATCTCCTTATATTTGTTCTTACTTACCCTGCCGCCAAGGACATCAGCGGCAAGCTGGGAGCCAAGACATACACCAAGGATTATTTTCTTGGCAGCAATGGCTTCGGCTATAAAATTCTTCTCCGACACAAGCCAGGGATATTTTTCTTCCTCATAAATGTTCATTGACCCTCCCATAATAACCAGCCAGTCAAAGTCGCTGATATCGGGAAGTTCTTCATTATTGAAGAGCAATGTTCTTGAAATACTGTGACCTCGGTTCTTTGCCCACACTTCGATATTTGCTAAGCCCTCAAAGGGTTCATGTTCAAGGGAATGGATTCTCATCGTTTTTTTTCTCCTGCTGATGATTAATTCTATATGTAATATATCCTCAGCCCTGATAATGCCTGTCATCCTCTATCAATTCAATTTTAAATATAAAAATAATTGTTATATTAATCAAGGGTCGGATTTATATAACATTGGCGTTAAATATATATACTATGAGCTATCCAGTGGATAGCCGTATGCCTTTGATTAAGGTGTAATCAGGAGGAATATGAAAATGAGGTTAAAAAATCCGATATACTGGTCAGTAATTACTCTTCTGCTGCTCTCTATACCTGCTCTGGCAGCGGATGCACCAAAAGTAGATTCAGGCGACACTGCATGGGTTCTCATAAGTTCGGCGCTCGTGATGCTGATGACCCCTGCCCTGGGTTTGTTCTACGGCGGCATGGTGAGGAAGAAAAATGCCCTCTCAACGATAATGTTCAGCTTTGCAATCCTTGCATTGATAAGCGTGCAGTGGGTGCTTCTTGGCTACAGCCTTGCCTTTGGTCCTGACGTAGGCCATGTAATTGGCAATCTCGAATGGCTCGGGCTTAACAACGTAGGCCAGACGCCCAATGCCGACTATGCGGCCACTATCCCGGCTCTCGCTTATATGATATTCCAGGCGATGTTCGCCATAATCACGGTCGCGCTCATTTCAGGTGCATTCGTTGAGCGCATAAAGTTCAGCGCTTTCATGGTGTTCTCCCTGCTCTGGGCAACTCTTGTTTATGACCCGATAGCCCACTGGGTATGGGGCGTTGGCGGATGGCTTCGCAACCTGGGTGCGCTTGATTTTGCCGGAGGCACGGTCGTTCATATCAGCTCAGGGGTTTCGGCTCTTGCAATTGCCTTTGTGATAGGCTCGCGCAAGGGATTCGGAAAGCAGCCCATGGAGCCGCACAACATACCGATGGTCGTTCTTGGAGCTGCGCTTCTGTGGTTCGGATGGTTCGGGTTCAATGGAGGCAGCGCAGTATCAAGCAACGGCCTTGCAACAAGTGCATTTGTGGTAACAAACACAGCCGCAGCAGCGGCAGCGCTGG
>CABMIB010000012.1 GCA_902386135.1 uncultured archaeon | reverse complement strand
CCGCTATGTTTTATTAGCATCGCTATGATCTCTTTGGACCTAGATTTGTGAGTTGATTTCAGATGAGTGGGCTTACGTTTTCTTGGGGGGTTGACAGTATCGTATGGGGCTGGTAGTAGTGATGCCTGGCTTATAAAAACAGACTCAAATGGTACTGAGCAATGGAACAAGACTTTCGGGGGTACAAATTGGGACTATGCGAAATCTGTTCAGCAAACGTTAGGTGGCGGATATGTACTTAGTGGTGATACTGGTTCGTATGGGGCTGGCACCGCATGGCTCATCAAAACTGATTCGAATGGTAACCAGCAATGGAACATGACATTTGGAGGAGGCGGTTATGAAACCACTAACTCTGTTCAGCAAACGGTAGATGGTGGATATGTACTTGCAGGCTGGACAGAACTGTATGATGGTGACAGAGGAGATGGCTGGCTCATCAAAGTTTCAGCTGATACGGGCGCACCACAGGGCAACATAGGCTACAGCGCCCTCGTCGCCACAGGTCAGAATACATATATCCAATCCTCTAACGGCAGCTTCGGGTTATTATTAAAAGGACAAACCAAAACCATCAACAATTCTGTTATCCTTAACAACACAGGCGACCTCTCAGCAAAAGTCGAGGCGCGCTTCAATGATAGCATCGGCGGCGTTTACGGCTTGATAAGCGGCGCCAACGTGCTCAACGCCACCAACTTCGCTTTAGGATTTCCAAGCGCACTTGTATCTCTCGATAACAATGGCTCCGATGTTCAGGTAGCGGTTGCGCCGCCGGGCGTTACTGCGCTAAATGCGAGGCTGGGTGTGCCGAATGAGCAGGTGGCAGGAGATTACGGCGGAACAGTTATATTGACATTCTCGAATTCAGTATAGGTGCTAACTTATGAGAAAAATGGTAGTAATTGTTTGTATACTGATGGCGTTAGTTTTCACTACGAGTGATGCCAGCGCCCTTGGTATATCGAGCGCCAACTTCGGTGATGTCGAACAGGGCAGGACCTATAACCAGACCGTAACTCTTGTAAATTCCCAGAATGATTTTGATAACCATTTTGTAGTTGAGGTTGACGGAGCCATTAAAGGCTGGATAAAAGTTTCACCTGCCGAATTTGACCTTGCAAAAGGGAATATCAAGCAGATTACTCTCAGCCTTGAAATACCAAAGGATGCCAGTCTTGGAGAACTCAAAGGCACCGTAACCGCGATTGGTAAAAAGAGTGTGCCTACTGCTGGCGGAGCGAGCGGCGGCGCAAATGTGGGATATGCAGTAGCTACGAAAGGCAATATCTATGCAAATGTGGTGAAGCCCGGCGCCGTAGCGTCAGTTGAGATAACAGGGGTAGAAATCCCTTCGACTGTGCCTGTAGGCAGCGTTGCAAGATTTACAGCTACAGTAAAAAATATAGGTAATGTTGCGACATCAGCCAGTTTCAAGCTCGATATTAAAACGGAGGGTAAGGATGTGGTAACAGTTCCAGGCACCACTGCTGATTTCGCTCTGGGTGAAGAAAAGACTATCAAGCTCTTGTGGGACACGCAGGGAATAGCAGAAGGCAAGTATGATGCGTATATCGAGGCTACAACTATCGCTAAAGGTTCAGAGAAGACATCATCAACCACTTATAAGCCTGTGCCTGTAATCATAGGCGAAGAGAAAGGAAATAGTAGTAATACTTTGATTGCTGGTGCAGGAATTGCAGTTTTAATAATAGCCCTAGCAATAGTCATAAGGCGCAGAAAATGAGATGGTACTGGATAATACCTGTAACTTTGGTTTTTTCCATAGCTATAATATGGAACACCCCAGCAGGTAAATTCAGTGAAACGCTTCCGGTAGTCGTAACAATTGCCGAACCTGGGCAGATAGGAGTGTATACCACTAAGGAGCCCCAGAAGATGTTCAATTTCGGCACTACATTCCCAGGAACCAAGGTCCAAAAAACAATGAACCTTACACCGGGGAATGACCCACCTGCTCAGATTCATATTATTGTAAGCGGGGCGATACAGAACTGGACTACATTAAATAAAAAAGACTTTGTCCTTGATGAGCCAACTCAGGTAGAGGTATTAATTTCGATTCCGAACGATGCTGAGAAAGGCGTCTACAACGGGAATATAACTATAGATTATGCCAGTACTTACGGTATGCGTGTGATGCAGGCTCTACGCTAAACTATTCAGTATAAGGAATTAAAATAAAAGAAAAAAACTTATTATTCTTGTCCGCCGGTCTGTCCACACGAATCACTAAATCTTACTGTCTTTCCAGTCATGTTCGTGGCGTGATTAGCACCGATATCCATGCCGGGCAGCACTTCATCCTGCCCGCACCGGCATGGATATCTGTGACCTAATGCGAAATCTTCTGCCGATTCACTCTGGCACCAGGGATTACTCTCTCTTTGGACCCTTCTGGTTAGGATCGTGGTATATCTGGGACTGGTAGTCAGTGCCAGACCAGGTACTTCTTTTGTCTTCTGCCATTGATATTCCTCCAATATATGCTTCTTACAGGCAGTTGGATCACAGCCTGCACAGTCATCTTTGTCCTGATGCACAATCGAATTTTTCCCGAACATGTAAGGGAGTGCAGGTTTACACTGAGGGTATACCGAAGTATTCAGAAAATATCCTTCGCTGTCCTGCCCTCAGGATCTCGGACATCGTCGACGGGGATATATCAAAAATCCTGGAGAGGTCACGGAGGCTGATTCTCCTCGGGTATTCATAATAACCGTTGCTGTACGCGAACTGGAGGATTTCCTCCTGTCTCAGGGTAAGTCCTGATGCGCCGGAAGAACCGGATATACGTGTCAACTCGACTTCGCACTTGTTTTTTTCCAGCAGGTAAACCAGGTCGTGTACCATGCTGTTGTTCTCTGCTGCAACAGCCCATTCAAGCCATCCTCCGCCCCTTGACCTGGATGAGACCATGAAACAGTCGGATTGCTTCAGGGCTATACAGGCTGCGCACTTTTCGATAACGACCTCACCCACGACCGCCCGGTCGGATTCGCTGGAGAACGAAGCTTTTAATACGTCCTTGCGGCTCCGTATCCTGTTGAGTATAACCTCCAGATTCTCGTCCGAGCTAAGCCTGACAAGACCTCTTCCGCCCCGCGATTGATAGGGTATGCAGCCAAATACCCTTATATCCACGTTATGTTCCTGAAGCAACTGCATCATCCAGTTATCAGGGATATGAAGTCGCAATATTGCCCATCTCATACATAGACCACACCCTTATAGTTTAGAGCAACGCTGTCTATTAATCATTTGCAGGGTATATAAATAAGTTTACATTTTGCTGCACATGAATGTGGAAGATCTCCAGAGCTTTCCGGTGACCTTGCAAAAATTGTACTGATGCAGCAATGTTCCGGTGTATTCAGCAGGGTAACTGAATGGCTTTAACCCTTTCAGGGAAAAAATGCAGATATGTAGCAGATTTTCCTGCAAAGCCCTTCAACAGCAGTGCTTATATAGAACCACAAACAATCACAAAGCTTCCGTACAAACATGAATTTGTACGTAATATTGAACAGAAGATAACATTTTACGGAGATTATTTATGTCAGGACAATTAGCAGGACAGCCAATCTTCATTTTGAGGGAAGGCAGTCAGAGAACTAAAGGAAGAGAAGCACAGAGCAACAATATCATGGCAGCCAAAGCAGTGGCTGCGGCAGTAAGGACGACCCT
>CABMIB010000011.1 GCA_902386135.1 uncultured archaeon | reverse complement strand
TATGCAGGTAAAAGGTTGAGTTTTACAGATTGTTCCACAATAGAGTTGATGAAAAACAAGGGTATTGAGCATCTGGCGAGCTTTGATGGCGGATTTGACGGGATAGTGGAGAGGGTTTGGGATTGATCATTCGCTTTTTGTTTGACGTGAACCTGTTATCCACGCGTTTCCACCTGTAATCAGGAGATAAAGACCGATAGCTAATGCAGCAACTATGTAGGGTGCTAAAGTTGAGCCGCCCAGGATACATGGTATAATTAACAGCGTGGGCTGGGTGGCCGTACAAAAATACAGCGCATATATGAACGGAAGACACATCAGGAACCCGATTATCCGTATGTGGTCTCTCTTCATGGTTCCTGGCATCTATTTAAATGCAGTAAATTTATCTCTGGATGCACCGCACAGGGGACATATATCAGGCGCTTCTCCTTCCAGGGTATATCCGCAAACTTCGCAAACCTGCACCGGGCCAAGTTTAACATCCTTCCCTGAATTAACCGAGTCTAATGCTTTTTCATAAAGCTGCTTATGCATTTTCTCAGTGCCATACGACCATTCAAAGCTTCTCTGTGCTCCTTTTTCTCCCTGGAATTTTGCTACTTCAATATATACAGGATACATTTCCTCTATTTCAAATGTCTCGCCCAGGATGGCAAGCTTAAGGTTTTTCTTTGAATCGCCAGGACCAAATGCTGCCATGCTGTTTGCGACAAATCCCCCATCCAGGTGTTTTAACTCCCGATAATGGTCTCCTGCATGTATGTATTCAGCGTGGGAAACCGCGCGGAATAAGCGGGCAACATTATTAAATTTTTCTTTTTCCGCCTGGTTTGCAAAATGCAAATACCTCATATTTGCCTGGCTTTCCCCTCCAAATGCATTGATAAGATGCTGTTCGGTCATCTTCTTCATCTAAAAACCTCCCATCAGTACTCCCTGTTATTTGTATTTATACTTAACTTTCGCCACACGGGCATTAAAAATAACAGCCGACATGATTGCACTGTACAGGTTTGCAAAATGCATGATTTTGATTTAGCACATCATATCGGTAGGATAACAAAGCTTGCAATAGTTCACAAAATGGTGAATTTAGAGGGAGCAATCAAGAAAAGGTCAAAATAATCCGTCTGCGGGGAAACTAAAGGAAATTTTGATATATAACTTCTCATAAAAATGATAATGAAATCCGATTATGCCTCTTAACTTACTCGCATTGGAAAATCTGTTAAATATCAATGAGCAGATAAAAATACGTGCCTCAAAAGACCATCGAATAGAGTACACTGGAAGTGAAGATTATCCCATTAAGATTCATGAACTTAAGAAGTTAATCGAACTTGTACCGGAGAATCGAACTGTTATAGAGATAGCAGCGTATTATCTGAAAAATATAATTCTATTACAAGCTTTCCCGGACGCCAACCATAGAACAGCATTGACTGCAACGGAAAGATTTTTAGAAAAAAACGGTTATAGCATTGATTATACTGCTGTAGAAGCATACCAGTTCCGAAGGGAACTCTACGCCAGCAGATTACGGGAATATGGAACGTATGAAGAAAAATCTGTAAGCGTCTTAAAAGAAGCTGATAACCAGGTATTTTCGCTATGCCTAGAGTTTGTTAGAGCGCATTTAGTAGACTAACCCAACTCTACTAATACTTCATACCTGCGGTCAAGAATACGATTTATTGCCTGTAACTCAGATTCTCTCTCGGAACTCTTTGGTTTTGCCATAGCAGATGTGGAGCGAATCTGTTGCTTTTGCTGTCGTTTCATCATTGCCAGTTTTTGAATTGCTTCTATTTATAATCATCGCCGCCAGACACGAACGCTAATAGTGCTTTTCCAACTTAATCACAACATGCTCATCATAACATCAATAATTTTTATCCCTACAAACAGCGCTATTATTCCGCCGAGCCTATAGACAAGAAAATGGATATTATCAGCTTTCGCATAGTTCAAAATCTTTTACAAAATTATTTATATATACACCTTGTCCTGATTATTATAGAGTAATATCTAAAGAATAGAAAGTGGTGACATTATGCATGGGGAATAGAGCAAATCTCAAGCATATAGAAGGAAAAGACATGAACAGGTTTTATCTGAAAAAATACCTGCCTGAGTATCTGACCAGCGAGGATATGGCAGCTATTGATGAAAATGCCACGACTTTAGGCATCCCAAGGCTTGTGCTAATGGAAAATGCCGGCACTGGAACAGCAAGGATAACTAAAGAGATTCATAAGGTGGATGGGGAAAAAATCGTCATCATCGCAGGCACCGGTAATAATGGCGGCGATGGCTGTGTTGCTGCAAGACATTTGCTCAACCTTGGGGCATCGGTGTGTGTCATTTTGCTGGGACAGCCGGATGACATCAGGACACATGAAGCGAAGATGAACTGGAACATATTGTCAGCACTTGATATTGGTATTAAAGTGGTTACTACAAAAAACCCTTCTGAATTAGAACAGATGAAGAACGAAATCAAGTCATCCGATATTATCATAGATGCGATCCTGGGCACTGGCATTAAGGGCTCGATACGTGAACCGATCGCAACAGCTATCCAACTTATGAATGAATCCGGGAAGCCTGTTATCGCCATTGATACTCCTACGGGACTTGACCCGACGACTGGAGAAGTTAAAGGGACTGCAATAAAGGCGGAGTTAACCGTGACTTTCCACCGTATGAAAAGAGGTTTGATCGACCGGGAGGAATACACGGGAAAAATATATGTGTGCGATATAGGGATACCGGTCGAAGCTGAACTGTTCACCGGACCCGGCGATGTCAGAAGGATTGTAAAACCGCGCAACCAGTATTCCTATAAAGGTGATTATGGATACGTTCTGATAATCGGTGGAAGTAATGTGTATTCAGGTGCCCCGGCACTCGCTGCGATGGCTTCGCTGAGAACAGGCGCAGGGCTTGCAATAGCGGGCGTTCCCGAAAGCGTGTCTTCTGTCGTTAAATCGTACTCACCTGATATTATCGTGCATCCCCTGGAAGGAGATACTCTAAGCAAGAGTAACATCCCCTACATCCAAAAGCTGCTTGAAAAAGTTGATGCTTTAGTTATTGGCCCCGGGTTGGGTCTTGCTCCGGAGACCTTTGACTTTGTCAAGGAAGTATTACGTTCATCAAAGCTTAAAAAATTGCCGGCACTAATTGATGCAGATGCCATCAAAGCCCTTAAGGATAGTTTAGAAATTTTAAGAGACGGCAACTTCCTGCTAACACCGCATGCAGGCGAGTTTGAGATCATTTCCGGAGTCCGGGTTTCAAATAACTGGAAAGAAAGGGTTGGAACCTGTGTAGAGTTTGCAAAAGAAAACAGGTGCACGCTTTTACTGAAAGGGCATGAGACCGTGATAACCGATGGAAAGAGATTGAAGGTCAACAGAACTGGCAATCCTGCAATGGCGACAGGCGGTACAGGAGATGTGCTTTCCGGCATAGCAGGAGCCTGTCTTGCCCAGGGCACCGATACTTTTAATGCTGCCTCAGCAGGTGCTTTCATACATGGGAAAGCAGGGAATCTGGCTTATGAAGAGAAAGGTTTTCACATAGTTGCTTCGGACCTTCTTGATAAAATTCCTGTGATCCTAAAGCATTTTGATGTGAATGTGAAATGACAAATTTAATTAATGTTTTTTGTGGGCTATCTTAAATCCATTTCTATCCTTTTCAAATGGAATCTTTCCGATAAAGAGGCTATTCGCGTTTTAATGAATTCCTGATGGAATATAATAAAGAACACGTATGATGGATAGAGTACCATAACGATCCTGAAAAGGTCGGTCAGGGCATCTAAAGGAGAATTAAGATGAAACAAGCTGGATATTCCAACTATCCCGGCGATCAGGGGCAGGACCACGCCAATGCTTCTGCCAGCCATGCGCACTTCACCTGTCTGTCTGTTGTATATCTTGATGCCTGAATCATCCAGCGCCCAGACGACTGAAAGGAACAGGGAAACTAATGCACTGCCCATAAAGAATAGAACCAGGCGGACCGGCAGGAACTCTAATAAATATTCAAGTCTCTCCGCAAAAATCATAGATAGACCGATACCCTGCAGAGGTCTGAAAACCCACATATCAAGCTTGCTCAATTCCTGACTGGAGCTTAATGCTGCCCTGACAAACTGTCCGAAGGGACCTCCATCCTTCGCCATGTTCACCACCAAAAACAGAAGATTGGGCAATATCAAAACAGGTACTACAAATATAACTGTAACCAAAACAAACCTTACCAGGATACCCCTGATTGTACGGCTCAGGAACAATCCCTGGGAAGGACCCGTCATTAATGAAATTATTATAGTAAGGATCAGGATAAATAAGGCTGGTAACACCAAAATTGCCAATCTCAAAGCTGATGATTTTGCGAGCTTCATCTCAATATCCTGATGTTTGATAAGCTTTTCAATTAATAAAAGATGCTATAGATATGTACAATGGTTTTTGAATCATAATATTCCGGTTGATACTTAGTACCTGTAAAGGTGGAATAAATTATAGTAACTAGCCGTAAATTATAGCCATTATGGAAAGTTCGTATATCCGGCAGTCTTCTGGAGTATTCCACGAATTGATGGGATTAAACACCGCAAAGAGCGCAAAGAGCGCAAAGAGCGCAAAGAACGCAAAGCATAACCATAAAACTCTTTGCGAGCTTTGCGTCCTTTGCGGTGAGTTTACTATATGCCGCGACTGATCACACAAACAAAAGCTAAATTTTGGGGCTAATTAC
>CABMIB010000010.1 GCA_902386135.1 uncultured archaeon | reverse complement strand
GGTGCGGGACAACTGGCCGCAGGCGCTGCTATCACAGGGCCGCATAAAACAGAGAACCTCGGGATAGAAAAGATCGTCGCAAACGTAATTTCCAACCCCAACATACGCTTCCTGCTCGTTACAGGCGCAGAGGTCAAGGGGCACATCTCAGGCGAAGCGATAATGATGCTCCACAAGAACGGTATAAAAGACAACCGTATTGTCGGAGCTTCCGGAGCCATACCTTATATCGAGAACCTTCCCGACGATACGATAAAGAGATTCCAGGCACAGGTCCAGGTAGTTGAGATGATGGGCACCGAGGATGAAAATGCGATCGTTGCCAAGATAAAAGAACTTGCAGCGAAAGACCCCGGCGCCTTTGCAGGCGAGCCCATGATCATCCAGGTCGGCGAAAAAGAAGAGGCTGCTGAGGTGGGCGGAGTTAAGCCCATGTCAGCAGAAATAGCCACGATACAGGCAAGGATCAAAGGCATCCAGGCGCAAACCATTGACATCGGCAATATGAACAAGCTGATGGCGGGTATCTATTCAGGTAAAATAGAAGGCATATTGATCGGCCTGGTCTTTGGATTGACCGTCCTCGGGATAATGATAGTCGGAGGTGTGTGAAATGGCAGAGGAATACGAGTATGGAAAGGGCGTGCCGATGGTAGTATCCCCTTCGATGGGGCAATTAGAAACACTGGTTGAAGATATCCGCTACCGGGGCCAGCTCATAGCGAGGAACCAGAAACTAGAATCCGGTGTCGGAGCCACAGGTTTTGTAGGATTCATAATCGGCTTCGTTATCGTCATGGCAACGGTATTGATCCCTGTTTTCGTAAAGGGGTGATAAAATGGCAGATAAAGTCCCGATAGTGATCGTAGACCCTGAGGACTACAAGAACATACTCCAGAGATTGAACGATATCGAGGAAAAGATCGAGTTCACAAATTCGGAGATTCACCAGAGATATGGTAAAAAGATCGGAAGGGATATTGGTATTCTGTACGGAATATGCGCTGCGTTGATGATAGTCGTAGTATACCTGCTGCTGTTGTTATACCCTGTTATTCCGAATTTACAGAGAATTCTTATGAGGGCAATAGGGCTTTAGTTTAAATGAGGTGCTAAGATGTTTAGATATGATAAGAAACAAGAAGTATTTGAGTTCGGAAAGATCAAAGTCGGCGGACAGCCGGGAGAATACCCCACAGTACTTGTCAGTACGATGTTCTACTTAAAGCATAAGATAGTTACTGATGAAGATAAGGGCGTCTTTGACAAGGCTGCGGCTGAGAAACTGTGGAACACACAGGAAGTTATGGGAGATACAACAGGTAATCCATATTTTAACCAGCTTGTGGGAGAAACCCCGGAAGCGATCAAGAAATACATCGACTGGTTCGTGGAGATCTGCGACGATATCCCCTTCCTTGTGGATTCATCAGATGGTCATACAAGAGCAGCGGCTGCCAGGTACGCAAGAGAAATAGGGGTTGAGAAGCGCGCCATACACAACTCCATCAACGCAAGCATTGGTGCTGAAGAGATAAAAGCGCTAAAAGACAGCAAGCTTACCTCGGCGATCGTCCTTGCGTTCAATGCAACGAACCCGAGCGTGGAAGGCAAACTGGAAATCCTTGAGAAAGGAGGTACAGGGCAGGCAAAAGGCATGCTCGATGTCGCGAAGGAAGTGGGAATTACAAGACCACTTGTAGATGTTGCTGCAACCCCGCTCGGTGCAGGCTCCGGAGCTACCATAAGATCAGTCCTTGCAATTAAAGGTAAACTCGGGCTTCCGGTAGGCGGAGGCTTCCACAATATGGCTTCAGCATGGGACTGGATGAAGAAGTACAGGAAAACCGACCCGGACGCAAAGACCGAATCATGGCCCCCTGTGGATATAGGCACGAACCTTGTCGCACAGATAATGGGCGCCAATTTCCTGTTGTACGGCCCGATAGAGAACGTGAAGCGCGTGTTCCCTGCAGTAGCAATGGTCGATATCATGCTGGGAGAAACAGCCAAAGACCTTGGCTTGAGCGTACTTGCTGAATCACACCCGATAAAGAAATTGGTGTAGAGATACACTGATTTTTCTTTTTTTTAAACGTATATTGGCCTATTTTAAATATAAACAGTAAGATTTATAAAAGATAATGCAGTTAAAGAAAATATTCTTTAAAAAAAGGTTTATCTGGTGCAAATGGATATATTCTCGATTGTTCTTATCATTATAGGTCTTATCATTTTTGAGACCATAAGCAGCATTGATAACGCAGTGATCAATGCCGAAGTACTTTCAACAATGTCCCTGAGAGCCAGGAAATGGTTCTTGTTCTATGGATTGCTTTTTGCGGTTTTTGTTATCAGAGGATTGCTGCCTTGGCTGATAGTGTGGGCTACAAACCCATCCTTGGGAGCCGTTGGCGCCCTGACAGCCACGTTTATCAATGACCCTAAAATAAAAGAAATAATCGAAGAATCCTCTCCCTTCTTGCTGGTGGGTGGAGGGATTTTCCTTATATTCCTGTTCTTCCACTGGCTGTTCATAGAAGCAAAGAACTACGGTCTGCGCGGGGAGAGGTTTTTCCATCAACACGGCGTGTGGTTTTTTGCGATAGTATCAATAATCCTTTCAGTAATTGTCTGGTTCGCCATAAAGCAGCACCCGTTCATGGCTTTCGGGGCTGTGGTCGGATCGACAGCATTTTTCATAACCCATGGATTCAAACAGAACGCAGAGCAGCATGAGCAGCAGCTCATGGGCGGCGCAAGTATGAGCGACTGGAGCAAGATCCTTTACCTTGAGGTTATCGATGCCACGTTCTCAATAGACGGCGTGGTCGGGGCTTTTGCGTTTACGCTCTCAGTGCCCCTGATTCTCGTTGGGAACGGCATGGGAGCCTACGTAGTCAGGCATCTTACCGTGAGCAATATCGAGAACGTCAAGAGGTACATATACTTGAAAAACGGGGCAATGTACTCGATATTTTTCCTGGGAGTAGTAATGGTGCTTGATAGTTTCGCAGTCCAGATACCGCAGTGGGTATCGCCTGTAATTACTATCAGTGTTGTAGGGTATTTCTTCTATAAGTCCAGGCAGTGCCTATGATAAAGTCTTTTTATCAAGAAATAAGCCCTTTAGTTCATTATACTCATAACAATAATCAGTAACATTTAAATACCAAAAAGTAATAGAAGTTGCATGTGGTGAGATTTCCCTTTATTCACAAGAACGCAGTGAGATATTCACAGATAGATTTTTTAAAAATAATGAAAATTATCAGAGTTCTTGGTTTGATGACTTTAATATGTTATACGAGCGTAATTCTTTTTACATGGATATATACAAACCTGGACGGCAAAGTTTATTTCCTGGCAGGAGAACCGATATTGTCTGTAAAATATTTCGAGTGGGCACTTGGATTCACCGGGATTTTTGTTGCATTGGACTGTTTGTTCAAAGAAATAGGTATAACTTATAGTAATTAACCTCAAAGTTTAGCTTGAGTATGCACTGTCAGTAGCAGCATATATTGAACTCACCGCAAAGAACGCAAAGTTCGCAAAGATTTTTGCTGCTATACTTTGCGTTCTTTGCGCTCTTTGCGGTGCTTAACCGAATCAATACATTGAACACTTTAGAAGGCTATCGATATTGGAACTTGCCGTAATGGCTATGATTCACGACTAATTGCCATAGAGCGGAACCGCTGATAAATATCAAGACGTATCATGCATTTCACACCCTATTTCTGAATTTTTAATCTCCTCAGGAGATATACCACTGCGGTCAAGACGCCGAGTAATACTAATATAAGAGCCAGATTAATCGGCTTCAGTGGCGCCGATACATCAGCAACAACAGTTACTGCCGGAGAGACAGCGGATGATGTTAATACCTCAGGTAAGATTTTCGATAGCTTTACATGCGTTCTTGCTATGGCAAAACTTCCAAATCCTCTGGTATACGCCTTGTAGGTGCCCGGACCTATCTTTTCGGTTTTCAGGTCTATCCACGAATCTTTAAGCATCAAAAGATTAACAGTTTCATTATCCTTCTCATCAGGCACGCTGAATACTATATACGGAGCCCCTATTTTTGAAGATTCACCGTACTCAGGTGCGCCAATCCATATATTGAAATATATTGCATCGGGAACATCTGATGTAGCCCGTGTAGGTCTCCCTTTAAGGACCTCTGCCCTTGCCATTACACATCCTTCATCTGTGTTAGCGGTAAATCCCGCTTCTTTTACAATATCCAGAGTTGTAAACCTGTATATTATTGCGCCTGCTGATATTTGCATTTCTTTGCTTTCATGTTGTTTGATATTGTTTAGATTCTCTCTGGTTATTGCGCCCCCTCCGCATCCGCTACCCTCTCCGCTGCCGTCGGAAGCATTTGCCGCTGTAGATAATGTTATATCAGAGGTGTTAGTGGAGTTTGGGATAGGAGTTGAGTTCGCAGGTTGAGATGATGTTCCAGTAGGGGTTGAAGTAGAAGCAGGTGAGGACGTTGCGGTAGAGGTTGGAATGGAAGTAGAAATTGAGGTGGCAGTGGAGGTTGGAGTGACAGTGGGAGTTGAACCGGGAGAAGATGTTGGAGTAGAGGTTGAGACTGGGGTAGATGTTGTACCGGAGGTTGAAACCCATAACGCAAGAGGCAGGCGATCAATGTTGCTATTATCAAGAACATATGGTGAATCGCATATACCATCACCATCAGCGTCCTTGCAGGTCTGGCTGAAGCCAGTGCCCATCGGGTTCGCCCAGAAATTACCGCCAAGGAAGAAACCTCCGACTATGTTCTTGCCCGGAGTTTTGGGGAGGTTCCATTTGCTGTTCTTAGACCTGATAATCTGAAAATTGTTGGTATTGTTAAAGACGTTGTTATAAACGTTACTGTTCCAGGAATCTTCGAGATAGACTCCACTTTGCTTGTTAGAGCTAATGGTGTTGTTAGCTAAATTACTGTTCCAGGAATTAACAAGATAGGCCCCGCTCTGGTTGTTTAATTCAACAGCGTTATTAGCTAAATTGCTGTTCCAAGAATTTAAAAGATATATCCCGCTCTGGTTATTCGAACCTGCAGTATTATCAGTTAAGTTATTGCCTAAGTTATTTTTCCAGGAATCCATAAGATAAAACCCATTCTGGCCGTTTGAGATTGCGATGTTATAAGCCAGGCTGTTGTTCCAGGAATTGCTAAGATAGAATCCGCTTCCTCTGTTCGAGCTTGCAGTATTGTCAGCTAAATCGTTGTTCCAGGAATTTTCCAGAACAATTCCATGCCAGTTATTCGAACTGGCTGTGTTACTAGCTAAATTGTTGCCCCAGGAATTGGCAAGATAGATCCCGTTATGGAAATTCCTTATATTGAGGTTATGAACTATAATGCCCCTCACGTTATTGATATAAACTCCGTTTCCCGTGCCATTTCCGGTTATCGTGTGTCCGCCGCCATCAAAAATAACATCGTTTGAGGCGATATTAATGCAAGTGGCGCCTGCATTGTTCTTTATGTCTGTTCCGAGCACATAATTCCCACCTGAAGAAATCGTGGTGCAGGAGCTGATAGTTTGCGCGCTCACTTCACCTGATAACAATATGATTCCCAGCATTGCTATTCCAACTACTATATGCAGAGGAGACCCTCGACAAGTCCTATCCAAAGCCAATTTAATACCTCCTATACCGCCGCGTCTTGATAACCCGGCATGCAGATTATCGCAAACAACCTCTTTAACTATAAATATATCGCAACAGAATAATAAAAATAATATTTAATATACTAACAGAGTAAATCAATAAGCAGCGTTCATTCGGTTGGTGCGTTAATTTGATGTGAAATGATTATAAGACAAAAACGAAATAAGGCAGGCATAATAAGGGACTATTGATTTCACCCTAATGTATAATAACAATAGAAGTGTTGTTGGCAGTAAAGATGAAAGCAATATTATTTGATCCATTCTCCGGGGCATCAGGCGATATGATTACAGCAGCCTTAATCGACCTTGGGGCGGATGCCGGGAAGGTCAGAGAAGCCATGGGATTGGCTGCTGACGTGGATGTTGAAGTATCAAAGAAAGTTAAAAAAGGCATCTCGGCTTGCTCGGTTAACGTTACTACCAGAAAAGAGGGAAGTCTGACGCTTGCGGAAATAATCAAGCGCGTGGAGTCCCTGAGCCTTTCTTCGGATATTATATCGGACGCGAGTTCAGTCTTTAAGATACTTGGAAAAGCCGAGGCAAAAGTACACGGAGTGAGTCTTGAGAAACTCCATTTCCATGAGCTCGGCCAGGAAGACGCAATTGCCGATATTATTGGGGCCTGTACGGCTTTTTACGACCTTGGATTAAAAGAGTGCAGGATTTACTGCACGCCTGTATCTGTGGGCATGGGATTTATCGAGTTCTCCCACGGGAAGTTCCCTGTCCCTGCGCCTGCTGCGCTTGAGATATTAAAGGAATACTCGCTACCATGGCGGCTCGGCCCTGTTGAAGGGGAATTGCTTACACCCACTGGTGCTGCGCTGCTTGCGCATTTTGTCAACGAGAAAGGGGTATGTCCTCCTATGACGGCAGAGCGTGTAGGCTACGGGGCAGGGAGCAGAGAGACCTCAGTGCCCAATGTATTACGGGTGATATCAGGTGAGATAGATGAGGCGCTGATATCGGACAGGATAGAAATTCTTGAGACTAATGTGGACGACGTGACCGGTCAGGTGTTGGGGAACCTGATAGATGAGCTGCTGGCAGCAGGTGCGCTGGATGTGGCTCTAATACCTGTCACTATGAAAAAAAACCGGAGCGGCAATATTATCCAAGTGATCGCCAGACCCCAGGATTCAGAGAAGCTTGCAAGGAAAATAATCGAAGAGACCGGGTCTCTTGGTGTAAGGATAATCCCTGTAAAGCACAGGCTGATCGCACAGAGAGAAATGAATAAAGTAGATATAACGATCTGGGGCAGGGTGTTCCCGATAGCGGTGAAGATCGGGAGGGACTTGCGCGGGGTTCTATTGAATATATCGGCTGAGTTTGAGGACTGCAAAAAAGCGTCCCAGGAGGCAGGCATTCCTGTGAGGGAGGTTATCCGGATTGCCGAGGAAGAGGCGAGGAAGAGCTTCTCCTGAAAAATTGGTGTCTCATTTTTTTATTAAGCCCTTAAGAAAATTATTTATAATATATTAACATAAGCGAATAGTGGGGCTATGCATAACCTTGAAATAAGCGTGGTTGAAAAAGCACGGTCAACTTATCATGCGCATTTATTGAGTACGGATGTGCATAATGAGTTCGGCTTCAATTTTGATCTATCGGATAGACAGGAACTTCAATATATATTGGGAAGCATCGAACATGGAGATGTTGATGCCGATTTTGAAGCTCGCCTGAAGAATTATGGCGATAAGCTCTACAATCTTCTTTTAAGTGGTGAAGCAGGTAAAGAATTTAAAAAATTGAGCAAGGATGGTTTCTGTCTGCGTCTCCATCTTCCTCCAATCCTCGAATTGTTGCCGTGGGAGTACCTTGCAGATGAAGATGATTTTTTATTCAAAGGAATTGAAAACTTCTTCATACGGGTACCATCTCTGGAGGAGAAAACAGTATCGAGACAAAAAATATCGCTCCCCGTTAAAGTTCTTGTGATCATATCAAACCCACCCGACCTTCCTGAGGATAGGAAGCTTGATGTGGTCAGGGAGAAGCGTTTGATAAAGGAAGCGCTTCGCCACCTTATAGATGAAGGCAGGCTTGCGGTCAGGTGGGAAGATGAGGCTTCCCTTGAAAAGATACATGATGCCCTTCTTGAATTCAACCCACATATCATTCATCATACAGGTCATGGCGGTTTTGATGAAAAAAATGGAGGAGTGCTTCTACTTGAGGACGGCAGGGATAAATCTCTAAATGTGACCGGCACAAAGCTTGCCGAACTCCTCGCAGGGAGGGATGTTCGACTTATTGTGTTAAGCGGCTGCCAGACTGCAATATCAAAAGCCACAGATTCTTTTTCCAGTGTCGCAGGCGCGATTGTTAAGAAGGGCATACCTTCGGTCATAGCCATGCAGCAGAGCATCAGGGACGACTCAGCAATCATTTTTGCATCAAGATTTTATAAAGCGCTTGCGGGCGGTCAGGCTGTTGACGCTGCGCTTGGCGAGGCGCGCCTTTCCATGAATGCACCAAGATCAACTAAAGAGAACCCGGCGCCGCACAGCCTTATCGACTGGGGAATCCCGGTACTTATCTCTTCAGCGCATGATTTAAATCTGTTCGCAACCGATGCTGCGGCGCCGATGCCTGCAAAACCTGCTCCGAAGGGTTTCAGCAAGATAAATCTGCCAAATCCCGGAGATATATTCGTAGGGAGGCAGAAAGAGCAGAGGCAAATCGCCCGCGCTCTCAGGGGAGGTGATGCTCGATGTATAATGATTTTAGGTCCTGGAGGCATAGGGAAGTCAAGCCTTGCAGCGAGGGCGGTTGAGCAGAGCGAGGAGTATTTCCATGCAGTGCTGACGATAGGGTGCAAGACTGCTCCTACGGCTGAGCAGATTTTACTTGAGATAAACACATTTCTCATGCTCAATGGGAATAATATGTTTTCACAGGTGATGCAGGCACCTCTTGAGCTTTCGCAGAAGATAGAGTATCTGCCGCAGGTTTTGAATGTGGCTCGCTACTTCATCATTTTTGATAATTTTGAGGATATGCTTGATCTGACAAAAGAGCCGCATGTGATAAAAGATGGTGTTGTAAGGCATCTCCTTGAGACCCTTGCTATTAATCTCCATGCGAGTAGAGTGTTGATAACATGCAGGCAGGATTTTGATTTTACAAGGGACAGGCGCTATCAGGGAGCAATACTTCCTGTGCCGCTTCGGGAGCTTACGAAAATGGAAGCATTCAGGCTGATGGAGAATATACCATCGCTTTGCAATACTAACGATGAAGAGAGGCTGCTTATTTATGAGAAAGTGGGCGGCAATCCATTTATTCTCGATCTTGTCGCTGCCGCAGCGCGCACTATCCCAGTAGGTAATGTGCTTGCCGATATTGAAAAACTTCAGAAAGAATTTGTGGAGAAAACATTACTTGATAGGCTTTATGAATGGCTGCCCAATGATGAGACAAGAAAGTTTTTTAGGCGGGCTTCAGTTTATCGAATTCCAGTGAATCAGGACTTTCTTGTAAAAATGGGAGGCGATGATGAGCGGATAGGGTATTTACTGCACAAGAGCCTGCTTAACAGGATTGTTGAAGACATGTATGAGATGCACACAAATACTCGAAACTTTGGGTATGGGAAATTAAAAGAAATTGATGGCGCTTCAGGCTTGAGAGAAACTCAAATTATTGCCGCGCAGATGTATGAGCATGAAGGATGGGAGAATAAAAATATTTATCATCTTTTAGAATCGCGCTGGTTTTACCACTCTGCTGGGGAATATAATAAGGCAGGTGAACTGGTGAATTCGTTGACCGAACCTCTCTCCAGATGGGGCTATATTAATCTAATAAAAGGGTTACTCGAAGAAACTGTTAAAAGTAAAACGAGTGAAGAAGTAAAAGCATCAGTATTGCACAATCTTGGAGTAATATATCAAGATCAGGGCAGGTACGATGAAGCTATGAAAATG
>CABMIB010000009.1 GCA_902386135.1 uncultured archaeon | reverse complement strand
TTTGCTGCTATGCTTTGCGTTCTTTGCGCCCTTTGCGGTGCTTAACCGAATCAATACATTGAACACTTTAAGCTGTCAGATATTGGAACTTGCCGTAATGACTATAATTCACGACTAATTACTATAACTTCGTCATTTGATCTATTTTCACTACCTTATTGCTGTGACCCAATTTGCCATTTGAGTATTTATCACCGTAATTAACCAACCACACCCTCCCCGGCTCTTACTATCCTGTCTATCAGCCCGTACTCCACTGCCTCCTCTGCGGTCAGGAAAAAATCCCTGTCCGTATCCCTCTCAATGACCTCCATGGGCTGCCCTGTGTGATAGACCAGGATCTCATCCAGGCGCTTCTTGACCCTGTTCATCTCTTTAGCCTGGATTTCTATATCTGATGCCTGCCCCTCTGCGCCACCGAGCGGCTGGTGTATCATCATTCGCGCATTGGGAAATGCCAGCCTTTTCCCTTCATGCCCCGCAGCAAGCAAAATCGCAGCCATCGAGGCAGCCTGCCCGACGCAGATGGTTTCAACACTGCACTTGATGCACTGCATGGTATCGTAGATGGCAAGCCCTGCGCTTATCACTCCTCCGGGGCTGTTTATGTAAAAATGTATATCCCCTTCGAATTCTTTTGCCTCTAAATAAAGAAGCTGCGCTATGATACTTTCTGCGACGTCGTCATTGATTTCACCGGTGAGGAGTATTATCTGGTTATCCAGCAGCCGGGAATAAATATCGAGCGTACGCAGACCCTGCAGGGTTTGCTCTGATATGTAAAACGTCTTGGGAACTGGCATTTTCTTTCCTCCATTGCTAACCGACTTTGACAAGGATATTCTCATTTATGTCTTTAAGGTGCTGTAAACTCTTCGGTTGTTGGATATGCAGCGCTTCATTTGGTGTGTCAATCGTTTAGGATTTAGTGAATAATATAATTTTAGCAACCGAAGACTTTACAGTACTCTCTCAGCTTGATGATTTTTCTGGGGTTATGACTCAAACAGTAATAAGTTTAAAAAGTTTATTCAAGGACGTGTTCTAAAAATAGTTTTTTTGATATCTTAGAGACCCTAACTGAACAAAAAATAAAATTTACCTAAAAATTGTAGAAGGTGGAGCCGGGCGTGTTATAATAACCGCCCGACATGCCACACTTCAAGGGCTATCTACTTTTCGGAAAGTTCACTGTTAGTACTCGTAGGCTCCGATATCATAACCTGCACCTTTAGGTCTGGCGTTTCCGTCAAAGTCCACTGCAGGTGCATCAGTGGATGTTCCCTTATCTATTGCCGGGGAACCGCTCTGGATATGGAAGTCGCCACCGGATGGATTAACGAACTGCGGGCTTCCGGTTACGTAGCTGCTGCCGGTTATGCCGCCTGAACCATCAATGAGATTGTTGGTAATGGCTGCATTCCCGCCAGCATTATTAACCATCTGGTTATAGCCGTTCTGGCTGACAATGTTATTCCTGACCCTGATATTGGTTGCGCCGGAATACTCAACGATTATGCCTCCGCCCCAGCTATCTACCAATCCGTTATGGTAGACAACGTTATTTGATACAGTCACATCGTCTACAGGTCCGGCAGAGTAAGAAGTTCCTGGTGCTATACCTATGGCACCCAGATTATATACTATATTATCGTATATATTCATGTGCCTGGCGCTCCCTTGAACCTCAACACCTATAACTATTCCTCTGGCACCGGATTCTGAACTATCATGGACTCTATTTTGATATATGTCGATGTTGGCGGAATTTTTTCCCTGGGCGTCTACATATATGCCGGCGGAATGTACTCCACTGATATCATTACCGTGTATTGAGCCATACGAAGAGCCTTCTTTTACATCAATGCTCTCGAAATTAGGGTTGTTGTAAATATGGTTGTTTTTTATTTCGAAATTATTTGTCCTTATCATGTTTACATTTTCATTTGACTGGCCGCCAAGTCCTTTCATAGTCTGGGCGTTTGTTACTTCGTTTCCATCATAAGTGATATAACTTGCATCCTGCGCTAACAGTGCGGAAGAAGACGTATCGCTTATGGAATTGTTCTGTACAATTATATTTGAAGCCCCTCCGGATATCATGATTCCCATGAACGAGGAGTGTACAACTATGAACCCTGAAATCTTTATGTAACTTACGCCGTCCATACGGATCAGTCCGTCATAATTTAATGATATACCTGTTCCATCGATCGTAACAGTTTGTCCTGGATATGCTGCAAATGTAATGTAGTTCCCTGAGCTTCCTGAATTCTTTATTGTAACTTTCTCATTGTATGTTCCGCCCATGACGTAAACCGTAGCTCCTGCAGATACTGTGTCTGCTGCGTGCTGAATGGTTCTCCATGGGGACGAGGACGAGCCAGAGTTGCCATCATTACCATTAGTGTCTACATAATATGTAGGGCCAGAGCCTGATGTCGGCGCGGGCGCGAGAGCCGGTGCTGTGGTTGGTGTAGCATCTGGTGTTGCAGTTGGCGCTGGTGTTGGATCCGGCGTTGCGGTCAGCGTGGGTGTGGGGGGAGACAGTGTTACAGTTGGTGCGGGCGTGGGATCCGGTGTTGCTGTTGGAGCTGGTATTGCTGTTGGTGCGGGTGTGGGGGTTGATGCTGAGGTCTGGCTCAATGAAACATCATCCACCCAGAAAGTCCCATAACCGTTCCAGATATTTGCATACACGCCAATGTAGGCTGTATCGGCACCTGTAGTGAAGGTTGTATTCAGTTGATTCCAATCTGCATTGCCTTTCGGGAAATATAGATTGGTCTGCCGCAGCCATGTATGATTTATATCGAACTCGGCTACATGGACAGCAGGATTATTCGCACCGCCTGCTGCCTGTGATTTACCCCATGCAGAGAACGTATATGTTACTCCATTTGTTGAGGGGATAAAATCAGACCATACGTCTCCTGAAATCGCATTAGACGTACCTGATATTGATATCTTAACGGATTCAGCACCGCTATGAGCGGTTGTGCTATCCCATACAGGCGTATTCCAGTTATGTGTAACGAAACTCCAGTTTACAGGAGTTGTAGTTCCGGTCTCAAAGCCCGGATTCGCAATCAAATTGGTATTTGCTGGATCTGAAGCTACTGCTGAGGACAAAGGTATGTAACTTAAGAGCAGAGCGAAACCAATAAATGCAATTTTTATCAAGTTTGGCGTTTTAATGTTAATCAAATGTTCCAATGTTTTTTCTGTAATACTTTCGTTTTTTCTTTTTGTTTTTCTGGGCATATTAACCTCTCTTTTTCGGAATGAAGTTCAATTATATATACTTTTGTATTTATATTAAAATTTATAACATACAGTAATTATATCAATAATACACTGCTACTGGTGTAGCCAGCGTTTCAAAATCGCTCTTTTGCAGAGATGCGCCACATGCATATCGCAAATGGCGGCACTATTTGAAGCCGCTATATGTAGTTATTAAAAGAGTTTCTCTCTAACTGGTACAGGTTTTTATTTCCAGACGTTTCCCATGAAGTTCTTGGGCTTCCAGAAAATCTGCTCTGCATTAAACTATCAAAAATCCAGCTCAGGCAACATATCGTTTTTCTGATCATTGCTCTAAACGTTATAGCATTAGAGTTAATTATCAGAGGCTGTAGATTACCATTCGTTTTGCTGTGACACCAGGGAATTATTGTAAGGGGTATTGCTACTCCTAAATAATAAGCAGTCATGAAGTTTCCATCCATCAATGGTAGAAGCATTGGTAGGGAATACCTGTGCACTGCTAAAAAAACCAGTAATTCTACGTTTTTCATTTGCATCGCATTAGATACTGATAGACAAGGTACATATAAATTTTTTGGCTATTTGCCGGGAAAACCAAGGGCGCTCACCGCAAAGCACGCAAAGTTAGCAAAGAGTTTCTGTTTCTATTGCTAGCCTTTGCGTTATATAAAAATTTGTAAAGAATGTTGCTCTAAGGACAAAGTATGCTTATTTATTTAGGGTGATCAAATGAGACCACAACCGCTTATAGGGAAGGCAGTAAAAATCTATTTTGAAAACCGGGGAGAGTATTATTTTTCCAAAGAAGGTATAGAAGTAGTGGTAAACTGGCTTAAAGAAAAATTAGAAAATGAATCCAGAAGCAACATAAAAAGAAGTGAGGATATTCGATATCCTGTCGATTTTTACAGGATTATGAGGCTGATTGATGAGGCTTTCGCTGATGTGATGTCCTCTACTCGAAAACAAGGCGTTTAAATGACACGCAAAAAAAGTCTGGTTTACTGTCTGAAATAAATGGGTATAATAATAAGCCCCTATATAATATGAAAGGGGCAATCTGAGATATACTCAATCTATATGAAAGCTCACAGGTAAAAATCGAGCAGCTTATTTACGGCATCTCACTCTTTTCGTTGCATTCCAAATAATGGTATATAGCCTTTGAAATTGCCTCTTTTATGGAGGATTCGTGAGCTTTTTCCTTTAATGCAACCACATCTTCCTCAGGGAGCACAGATTGAACATGTACCAGCTTCATAGGTTTTTCACCTATCTTTATCAGGTTACCACAATATTAAGTATGATTGGCACACAACTCACAACTCTGTTTATATACATGGTTTTTAAGAGTTAGCTGTGGACTTCCCCATCCCACCTACTCTTTTCATATCAGTAACTAAAATGGGAAGTCTCCCCCTCTGCTAGAATTACAGTAAGATCCATATTTAATTATGAGGTAGAGTTGATACGGATTTAACAAAAATAGCCACAATTAACGAACTTAAACAAAACCGTGAAAGACACGGTAGCTTTCGCACTCATCCCCTGCTTTCGCAAGCCCTCTGCCCGAAAAGGATGGAAACTTTTAAATACCATTAGTGATTACATATACTTGTCTAAAAATAGACAAGCTTTGCTTATTATAGATAAGCGAGCAGGTTAGGGAGTGGGGCATCATCGGGGGGAGAATCTATCTCTCCCTCTCGCTACTTTTATATAGAATAAGATTGTATTGCAAATTAATGGGCAGGCAAATAACTTTTTTAATACACTAACCCCCACTCCCCAAGCCTGCCCATATCTATTTATATTCTTTCTTGGTTTAAAATAATCTTTTAACGCTCATGCTCATTAACATTATTATCCATACATAAATATATAAACTGACCTGCCGTGTATGTGCGTTGAGCAGGTTGGGGAGCCGGGAGTGGGGATAATTATGAAGAAATCCTACTGAGAAGGATTATACAAATTTTATACCCTGCTATCTCCATAATTCAATCGTAAAAATACAATTGGGTATCTCTAACCATTAAAAGACGGTTGAAGATGCGGTGGATTGGTTTTTTTACTCCCGGCCAAAAACTGGTAAAATCATAGGAAAATAATATTAAGCGGGGCTCTCCATATTCAGAGCTTCCACGCAAGGGTCAACCCGTCGCGAATCGGGAGCATGACTGCTTCCACGCGCTTATCGTTATATACATGCCTGTTAAACTCTACGATTGCTCTATCGGTTTCATCTTTAGGATCAAGAACGTCGCCGCCCCACAGCACGTTATCAGCTACCAGTAAGCCACCGGAGCGGGTTTTTGGCATGCATGACTCCCAGTAATTAACGTAATTTCCCTTGTCTGCATCTATGAACACCATATCGAATGGTCCCTCAATTGTTTTGAGCGTTTCAAGCGCATGACCTGGCCCCAATTCAATTTTCTTACCATGAGGGCTGCGGCTCCAGTACTTTTTTGCTATCTCTGTTACCTGCGGATCGATGTCGCATGTGATGAGTTCTCCATCCTCAGGGAGTGCTTCTGCCATAACGAGCGAGCTATACCCTGTAAATGTTCCTAATTCAAGAACCCGCTTTGCCCCAAGAAGGCGGACAAGCATCCGCAGAAATGCACCTTCAAGATGCCCAATCTGCATCTCAGGGAATGCTGTTATAGCATATGTCTCAGCCACAAGTTCACGCAGAAGTGGTGATTCCGGGGTTGTGTTCTCTCTACAGTAACGTTCAATTTTCTTCGGTACAATCCTCATGCTATTATTCATATAATTGGACATAGCTAAATAAATAGCTAAAAGGAGGTATAATGCTACAGAGAGGCGTAAGTGCCGAAAGGGTAGCAAAGGGAATATAAAAGACATGAAAAATTATAGACTGGTACTTTGAACGCGGGGTAAAGAATGGGGTTTTATAAAAGAGATAAAATACGCAGCTACCGTAGAGAAAATGAACGCCATAGAGTAGTGATTGTAGGTGCAGGTTTTGGAGGACTGTGGGCAATAAAAACCCTTACCCGCTACCCTGTAGATATCTGCCTTATAGACCAGAACAATTATCATACTTTCTTTCCCCTGTTGTACCAGGTTGCAGCAGCAGAGCTGGAACCTGAAGATATAGCCTATCCTGTTAGAAGTATTGTTCGCGGATTTCCAGGTGTTCACTTTTTGCTTGCAAAAGTAAATAAAATTGATCTGAAAGCACAAATCGTAGAAACAGATGTTCGTGCTGTCCATTATGATTTTCTGATTCTTGCCATAGGAAGTGTAACTCACTTTTTCAACATCAAAGGAGCCAGTGAATACGTATACCCTCTTAAAACTCTTGAACAGGCAATAGATATTCGCAATCAAATCCTGACCTGTTTTGAAAGAGCAGCATATGAGCCGGATGAGGAACTCCAAAAAAGTTTGCTGACCTTTGTTATTGTAGGGGGCGGTTCAACCGGGGTAGAGTTTGCAGGTACCCTTGCTGAATTGATTTATGGTCATATGAGAAGGGATTACAGCAACCTGGATTTCGGAAAAGTCAGGGTAATACTCCTGGAAGCAGCGGGAAAACTACTTCCAAACCTGCCGGACCGTCTTGGTAATTATGCTCGTGAGAGGCTTAACAAGGTAAAGGTGGAGGTCCGCTTTAATTCAAAGGTCAGTGAAGTCGGACCCGGCGAAGTAAAACTTACTGATGGCTCTGTAATCCGGACATATACCACTGTATGGACAGCAGGAGTAAGAGGCGAGCCTGCACTGAATAGTTGGGGGCTACCTGTAGCTCCGAACGGGAAAGTGGCTGTTTTGAATACACTTCAAATTCCTGGTCATCCCAATGCATATGTAGCAGGAGACCTTGCGTACTTAGAGGAAGGCGGACGTCCACTGCCCATGGTTGCACCTGTTGCGCTCCAGCAGGGAGCAGCAGCAGGAGAGAACATCGTCCGCCAGATCTCCGGTAAACTTCCAGCATCGTTCCATTACAACGACCAGGGCATTATGGCGGTTATCGGGCGAAGGGCAGCAGTAGCCTATCTGTTTAACCGCTTCGGTTTCACAGGATTCCCTGCCTGGATCATCTGGCTGGGGATACACCTGTTCAGACTTATCGGTTTTAGGAACAGGCTCCTAGTTTTGACCAACTGGGCATGGGATTATATCTACTACGAGCGTGTCGTGCGCCTTATATTGCCTGCTAAACCGCTATCAGAAAAACATATGGAAGAATCTTGAATGTTTTCAAGATTTCCGACAGCAGGCTTGCTGCTTCTTCCGTATATACTCCGGGTGAGTTTTGCTGCGATTCTTAATTTTACTTATAGAAGCTGACAGAAATTGTTAGAGCGCCCGGCATCGGGCGATGGAATTTGAATCATGGGCCCGACCGGATTTGAACCGGTGACCGCCCGGTTATGAGCCGGGCGCTCTAACCGGACTAAGCTACGGGCCCAAAAAATTAAGCTTGTCCGGACTGGACGCCGCCAACAGGGCTCGAACCTGTGACATCCTGGTTAACAGCCAGGCACTCTACCAGCTGAGTTATGGCGGCACATCCCAAACACGACGACTCTAAACAGTCATACTTTGATTTAAGCCT
>CABMIB010000008.1 GCA_902386135.1 uncultured archaeon | reverse complement strand
GGTTTACTCGGAAATTGGATAAAAGAGTTCATACCAATGGATGCTTATCCATATATCTCATCACCCTATGTATCCTCCTCTTCATAGCTACCTAATATTGTCTAAAAGATTAGGCAAAACACTATAGACGTTAAGTAGCCCGTATAATCCCAATCAGCAATTTTGCACAAGTTGACCTACATAATCTCATAAAATAAGTTATATTTGGCTCTGATATCAAAAAAGGCTTGTTATAAACAGTAAAAACTAAAATCCGATTTAATAAATCTTAATAAACTCAATAAAACCTGAAAAACTCTCGCTATTTTTATATTATCTAACTGTAAATATTTCATCAATATATAGGTGTAAATATGAAAATAAAACCCTGCAATATCTTTTACAGAGGGAATGCCCTTGGAAGAGTGATAGGAATAACGATGCTGGTATTATTGCTGGCAGGCAATGCAAGTGCGCTGTATGATAATGAAGCACAATCCTTTCTCGGCCTCATCAATAACTACCGTGCACAGAATAATCTTGGACCTCTCAGTATCGATGCTGCGCTCCAGGACAGCGCGAACTGGATGAGCAATGATATGCTTACCAGCTGCATCGCCGGAAAGTATAGCTGCTCTCATACGGATTCTACCGGGCGCACATTCGATCAGCGCCTCAGGGACTTCGGTTATCCTGCAGGCACAACCGCTTCTGCTGGGGAGAACATAGCCTGGGGATACAACGGCGGAGCGACAACCGCTCAACAGGCATTTGATCTCTGGAAGAACAGCCCCGGTCACAACGCAAACATGCTCGGCAGCTCCTACGTAGCGATAGGGATCTCACACAGCTGCACCGGCGGCAATTGCGCATGGGTGAATGATTTTGGGAGCATAGTCATGAGACCTTACAATCCGACTCCGACACCGACTCCATCTCCTACTCCGACACCTACACCGACTCCATCACCAACCCCGATTTCAACTCCAATTCCGACCTCAACTCCAGCCCCGACCCCGATTCCAACTTCGACTTCAACCCCAACCCCTACACCAGCAGCCGGCAGTATCTCCGGATATAGTATCAATGATATCAATGGGAACGGAAAATGGGATACGGGTGAAAAAGGTTTACAGGGATGGACAATCAGATTGACAGGCACAAGTAAAGAAGGCACGTACATCAGGAAAGAAGTACTCACCGATACTACCGGATTCTATAAGTTCCAAAACGTTCCTGCGGGAAGGTATACAATTAACGAAGGACTCAAGGCAGGCTTTGTACCGACCGGCTCTTCAATATATATAATCTCACTGGCGGCCGGTGGGAACCCGGTAAATAACAATTTCATGGCGATGAAAATCAATAACTGAAACAAAGCCGGTTGCAGAACTGATACCCGGGCAGTACTGTCCGGCCTCTCTTTTTAACTTTTTTACAAGCATCTTACGAAAGCGAAAGCTTTTATTACAGAACTGCATTAAGAAGAAAACCTTTTAATAACTTATGATCAAAGAGGATTAATATGAGATGGCAAGGCAAACCAGGACGCAAATATACAGGCGGCAGAATAATACGCTCAAGAGCCAAAAAAAGATATGAACTTGGCGGTGAGGATACAAATACCCTTCTTGGAGAAACTAACAGGAAGACCGCAAAAGTCATGGGCGGACGAGCGAAAGTACGGCTTTTAAAGGCGAACACAGCAATAGTTACAGACCCGAAGACAAAGATCTCAAAGATGGTAAAGATACAGACAGTATCGGGAAATCCAGCCAATATACACTACATCAGGCGAAATATCCTGACAAAAGGTGCGATAATCAAAACAGAACTTGGGAGCGCACGCGTGACGAACAGGCCGGGGCAGGAAGGCAACGTGAACGCGGTACTTATTCCCAGTACTGCCTAAAAGTCACCCATAACTCAGGCAGTTGCTCCTGCAACTGCTCATTTGAGGCGCACGCCTCAAGCCTTTTTCTTTTTTCAAGAGACCGAGCCAGCGGTCTTCCGAGGAGCCTTTTAATTCTTACTTCGTAATCCGCAAGATGCCCGAGATCATCGTTTTCAAGTGCTTTTATAATCGTCCTCCCCGCCATCTCCCCTGCGAGCATCGCATTATTGATACCCGCACCCGTAACCGGGTCAGCCATACCCGCGCTATCGCCGACAAGCAGGATGTTCCCGAAACTTAGCCGCTCACGCATCCCGCCAACCGGCAGGGCGCCTGTTATATATTCTGTTCTAATGCCATCAAGCCGCTTTGCAACTGGCGAATTATTGATAAAATCATCCAGATATGCGCGCGGGGATTTTCCTTTTGTGATACCGACACCCACTTTTGCCGAGTCCTTCCCTGTGGGGTAAACCCATACATATCCGCCGGGCGCATATTCGGTACTAAAAAATATCTCGCACATTCCGGGTATAGGCTCTACTCCTTTTAAGTGATATTGTGCACAGACCGCAAACTCATGTTGATGCAATCCCAGAAGCGCTGCTGTTTTTGAGAAAACGCCATCTGCGCTAACGATTATTTTTCCGGTTACATTACCGTTTGCATTTCCGTCACGGAATTTGATCGCGCCAGCAGAGATGTCTGTTAACGGTGAACCCCATTTGATCTCTGCGCCTGAGCCTATCGCTCTCATTGCAAGTGACACATCAAACCGCGGCCTATCCACCACGAAGCCGTTCAGTTCAAAATCGTGGAAAGAAAGATCGGGAAAATACGTACGCATTTTTGTAATTTTCGACTGGATAACAGAATCGTCGGGTAAGTCCATATTGATCGTATTGCTGATATACCCCGCACACGGCGACCTGCATGATGCGTTCTTTTCCAGTACCAGCACACGATATCCAGCATGCGCTACTGCTGCCGCGGTAACAGAACCGGCAGGTCCGGCCCCAACGACAATAGCATCGTATTCCATCAGCGATAAACCCATTCGGGGGAGTAATACTTCGGCTTGAGGCTTTCCGTGAGTTCTTTTTCTTTCCTGTTGAGGTTCCCCGGTTTTAGCCGTACATGGAAGCGCTCCTCGAATTTTCGTTTCATGATACTCCTGACCTCATCCATATCGCGCTGCTCCCCAAGCTCGCGATCAAGCCACGTAAGCCCTTCCCTGACTGATGCAATCTTTTTGTCCATGAACTTCTCCCTGGGTATATTCGATATCCGAAGCATCTCCTCGATATCAAAATCAAGAAGCAAGGTCCCGTTCTGGAGCAGCTTTCCTTCCCAGCGCGTCTGGGCGTTGCCCGATATTTTCTTATTATCCACAACAACATCATTGATCGGGCGGAACGCGGCGTTCAGGCCGTAGTGGATGAGAGTATCAATAAGCACGCCGCATATCTGCTTGTACGATTCGATGATGTCAAGCGGGAAAAGGTCATTGTCTATGGTCCCGACAACGCCGTAATTTATCTGCCTGCACCTGTCATCAGAGAACGCTATCCCGCCCCCGCTTATCCGCCGCGTTATAGTATAATCCTTACACCGGGCAAGGTTTAACTCCACCTCCGCCTTCTGGAAAAATCCCAGGATTATGGATTTTTTAGGCGTCCAGAAAAAGAAGGTGTTCCCTTCGTCCCCCTTCAACACAGCTTCATCCATTGCCATCATGTCGCGTATGTCCACAAGCCCGAAATCTATGAACCGCCATTCTTCCATATTATCCCTCCAGTGCTTTCATTATAGACTCTGTAAAATCGACCGGGGATGTGCCCGGTGATTGTATCTTTTCCCGCCTATAGGTCTCTTCTATATTTTTCTGGAGCTTTTCGCGGTTTGCAGGAGCCCCTTTTAATCGCTCGCTCACTTTGAATATCGCCTCCTCGGGGAACAGGAAAAAATCTCCTGAAATCGTAATATCTTTAATGATGCCGTTCTCTATTGTCACAAATGACCTGATAAGCCCGCCTCTCGATTTATGGATGCCTTGTTTTGTTTTTGATAAATCCATCATAATTAATCCTGTGTTCGGAAATGGCATGATTATATAAAAAAATACCGAATCATGGTTCATCCTCAAAATGCTTTAAACTAGGTTATAAACGTCTCATCATATCCTTTGCTAACTCGTTTTCCTCTCCCTCCGCCATCCCACAAGCGGCGGCACCCAGCAGAGATTCACAGCGATGGTCTCAAGCGCCGTGTATATCTGCGTCGTGGGACTGAACCCCAGCAAGCGGGCTGCAAGCAATCCTGCGGGAGCAACCAGAATGACAAGCAGGCTTGCCAGCATCACAGGATGGCGGGTATATTGTTTGATAGCCTTTAACCACGAACCTTCTTTTTTCCGGAGGAAAACCAGGCCTGAGATGTTCGCTCCTATCTGGTCGCTCAGGGCATAAAAATAAGGGATGTAAAAAGTCTCGACTCCATACATATCCATACCGAGGAGGCGGCTTGCAAGGTCAATGAACCAGGGAAGCGGTATGAACAGGAACTTACCCCATCCGTAGGCTTCGGACATTGAACTCTCAGCCCGGCGCAGGCGCTGGCGAACGGAATAGGCTCCTTCAAAAATGCTCTCGCCCTCTCCCGAGAATGTGCGGACGAGCCATTGTCCCACCCCGCTTCTCTGAAAGCCGTAAGAATCCAGAATAGCGCCGAGGATAAGCCCTCCGGCAAATCCGGCTGCAGTAAATTTAATAAGCTCTCCGAATCCCTCTTTTTCAGTTTCTTCTATAGTATTTTTCTCTTCCATGCTTTCGCTCCAATGCTATTCCTCATAACGTGCACATTCGAAGATTTCCCTGTAGACTTCAGAAAGCACAATATCGCTGTTCTCCAGCAGTTTCTCAACTTTCGCATTCCTGATGCTATAGTGAATATTCTTACCATCCCTGCGATTTTTCAACAAACCGCACTCAAGAAGGCAACTGAGATGGTTAGAGACATTTGACTGGCTCTGCCCGGTCTCCTGCACGATTTCAGTTACCGTTTTCTCCCCGCTCCTGAGACTCTCTAATATAGCTAATCTTGTAGGATCGGCAAATCCTCGGAAAAATTTGGCTTTTAGCTTTAATTTCTCTTTCTCTAACATATAATCATATCATTAATTGATGATTTGTTAATATATACTTTATTGTTTTTATTTTCTCCCTGAGATAACAATTTCACAGACGATCTGATATCTATATAAAGCAGCCATCTAACCGTTCTGTTATACAAGCCATCAAAACAGTAATCCTGCACGCTTATTTCGCTCCAAATAACTTTAATACACATGCGAGCGTAAATACTGAATGAAGGGGGCATAAATAAATGGATATATTTGAAGTACTTACAGCAATCATCAAAAGAAAGATAATACTCATGCGTACGGGTATTAATGAATACGAAGCCCTGATAAAGGCTGAACTTGATATATCCAGAGAATACCACATACCATTACTTGATATAAAGAAGTTAGTGGGTCAATAATACATTTGGGAACGAATTCCTGTAGCGTCCTGATCGATACTCTGGATATAACCGGTATAGATGAGGGTATGTAAATGGGGAGGTCATACCATGGTCACGTTAACACTTGATAAAATTTTTAATCCCGGAAGCATTGCCATAGTCGGGGCCAGCGATGAGGAAGGCACTGTCGGGTACATATTAATGAAAAACCTTACAGAACTGGGGTATAAAGGGAGTGTTTATCCTGTAAATATCCACAAATCAGAGGTGCTTGGGATTAAAGCATATCCCTCGGTTGAGCAAATCCCGGAAGTCGTTGACCTTGCTATTATCGCCACCCCGGCTAAAACAGTTCCTGATGTTGTAGAGCAGTGTGGAAAAGCCGGAATAACAGGAATTATCATTATATCAGCAGGCTTTAAAGAGATAGGACCTCCCGGCAAAGCATTAGAGGACAGGATTATTGAGATAAAGAAAAAATATGCTTTGCAGATCATAGGGCCCAACTGCCTAGGCATAATACATCCTGATATCAAACTTAACGCAACTTTTATACCCAAGACGATAAAATCCGGCAGTATCGCATTCATTTCCCAGAGCGGCGCACTGGGCTCGGCAATACTTGACATAGCTACCCATGAGAATATCGGGTTCAGCAACTTCGTTTCCGTGGGCTCCATGATCGACGTTGATTTCGGTGACCTGATAGATTACTTCGGCACAGACCCAAAAACGATGAGCATATTGATGTATATCGAAGGGGTGACCAGCGCCAGGAAATTTATCAGTGCTGCAAGACATTTTGCAAGAACGAAACCGATCATAGTAATAAAGGCCGGAAGGTTTATTGAAAGCGCAAAAGCAGCGGCATCGCATACAGGCGCACTTACAGGGGAGGATATGGTTTATGATGCAGCCTTTAAACGCGCCGGGGTGGTACGTGTTGAAGAGATCGGAGACCTGTTCAACTGCGCCGAAGCCCTTGGCAGGCAGCCGCTCCCGAGGGGACCGAACCTCGCTATAATTACCAACGCAGGCGGTCCCGGGGTAATGGCGGCAGATGCAACTATAGCCAGAGGGGGAAAGCTGGCAAGATTAAGCCCCATAACAATAGAAACACTTAATGCGATTTTGCCTCCCTACTGGAGCCGGAGCAACCCGATAGATATACTCGGGGATGCAAAAGCCGACAGGTACCGGGCTGCGGTAGAAGCATGCTTCAGGGACGAGAACGTCGACGGTATCTTGATAATATACACCCCCCAGGGCGGGTCTATCCCGGCTGATATCGCAAAAAACATCGTGGATATGTGCAGGGCTGAGGGGTTCTGCAAGACCTACCTGACGTCATTCATGGGTTATGAGGACGTGGAAGAGGCAAACCGCATTTTTACTCAAAATGGCATTCCTACCTACTACACGCCTGAGCAGGCGGTCGCTACGTTCATGTACATGTACCAGTACAAGCGCAACCTCGAATTGCTCTACGAAACACCTGCAGAACTGCCGGTCGATAGTGTTCCGCCCAAGCGCCCTATCATAATGACCATTAGAGACGCTGCAAGGGAAAACCGCGAAATATTGACCGAAGCCGAAACCAAGCAAATCCTTGACCATTACAATATCCCGGTCGTTAAAACAATGATCGCAAGGACTGCTGATGAAGCTGTCATCCATGCTTCGCAGATAGGCTATCCTGTAGTCCTTAAAATCCTCTCGCCCCAGGTCATTCATAAAACAGATGCCGGAGGGGTAGCACTTGGCATAAATTCCGATACCGGGGTCAGGGAAGCTTTTGATACCATCGTTCGCCGAGTCAGGGAATATAATCCCGAGGCACAGATCCAGGGTGTTACAGTACAGCGTATGGTCAGATCAAAGGGCTATGAACTTATTCTCGGTGCCAGGACAGACCCGCTTTTCGGTCCGGTTGTCATGTTCGGGAGGGGCGGTATCGATGTTGAGCTTTACAGGGACGTTTCTATCGGGCTTCCGCCGCTGAACCAGACATTAGCCAGGAGAATGACAGAAGATACCAAAGTTTACCAGCTCTTAAAAGGCTACAGGGACCTACCGCCGGCGAATATAATACTCCTTGAGGAAATAATGGTGCGCTTTTCGCAGATGCTTGTTGATTTCCCGCAGCTTAAGGAGATCGAGATTAACCCGCTGTTGGTAGATCAAAAAGAAGCTTTTGCCCTTGATGCCCGCGCTGTGATAGATAAGGAGCGCATGTTTGCGAAATTTGAGCCGTACGCGCACCTGGTGATAAGCCCGTATCCGGAAAAGTATAAAACTTTCTGGAAGCTGCGTAACGGGCGAACCGTTCTCCTGCGACCGATAAAGCCTGAGGATGAACCTCTGTGGCTTGAAATGCTCAGGAATGCCTCGGAAGAGACCATACGTTACAGGTTCTTTGAAACGATGAAGGTACCCCTGGCGCATGAGTTCAGTGCCCGTTACACTAATATTGATTATGACAGGGAGATAGCCATAGTGGCAGAACTGGAGGAGGATGGGCACAGGAAAATGCTGGGCGCAGTAAGGCTTTTTGTTGAACCGGACGGGAAAAACGGCGAGATAGTTTTTGCTGTCGCCGACCCCTGGCAGGGGCAGGGCCTGGGATTGAAGCTGGTGGACTATATAATTGAGATCAGTAAAGATAAAAATCTTGAAACAATCCATGCGGTGATGATGCAGGACAACTACAGGGCTATCGGGCTTATGAAGGAAATGGGATTTAACCTTGAATTCCCGAGTGACGGTACAGTAAAAGCAGTCCTGAACCTGAAAGAGGAAGAAACAGCAGCCCAGGATATTATACAGAAAGGAGAGGAGGGGTTACAGGCACCGTCCGGGGAGGAAGAGGCTGCAAAAGAGTGACAGGCCTGCAAAGAGCCTGCAAAAAGATTAACCTGCTGAGCTTCGGGTTATCTTACGCCCCTGACCGCATGGCAGACATGTTTCCCCAGTTCTGTCAGGGAATATTTTTCACCTTCATGCGCCAGCAGCTTTTTCTCCACGAGTTCTTTTATGCTCTTGTCCGCGCCGACGAGGCGGGTCGTTTTGGCTATGGTCGCGCTGTCCATGGGACCTTTTGAGTCCAGTACGGAGAGTATCTTATTCGATTTATTATTGCTTGTAACAAACCCTATTAGTTCTTCCATGGATGATATAACGACTTCAATTGAGATAACTTTATTGCATGTGAATGCAATATAACAGCGGCGGGCTAGCCCGGGTAACTCGGCGTTACCTGTAACCCGAAACCGTCGATAGCGGGGGGCGAAGCCGAAGGAAGAAGTTTTAACTGTTGCCCAACCCGCAGATTCTACTGTGAAACCCCGTCCTGTGGGGCTGGCGTCGGTACAGAGGCTTTTCTGAAGGAAGGTTTTTGTATCTTAATCGCAGACAAAGGTCCAGGCCCGGAAGGGAGCACACCGCCTGTGAACAACTATCGCTCACGGGGGCGCGGGGCGGAGGCGAATTTGCGAACCACTGGGCAATGGAAGAAGCT
>CABMIB010000007.1 GCA_902386135.1 uncultured archaeon | reverse complement strand
CTCAAGAAATTCCCGCAATGGCTGGGCGGGCAGATAAGGGAATATCAGGTGTGGTATAACGAGGAAAGGCTGCACAGAGGAATTGGAATACAGCCGGCAAAGATCTATGAGGAGGTGTAACGTTGGATAGTTGACTTACCATTATCGTAAAACTTAAATAGTCACAAGGCTAAAACAGCATCAAGGGAGTGGCAATGATGAGATACGTTAGTAGCACATCCACAGGTAGTTTAAATTTTTATCTGCTCTGTACAGCCGTTTTGTTATCTTTTTATGATACAGTAAGTACGGTCCTGTCAACAAAAGCTGTAGGCTACAGCTATGAAGGAAATGTAATTATCAGAGAAGTCATTCACCGTGCTGGTGTTCTGGGATTCGCCGGCGTGAAATTCAGCGTAACATTCCTTGCTCTGTTCGTGGCATATTACATTATACGACACAAAGCTGATCTTGGATGGGAGAATGTGAAAATGTTCTACGGCATTTATGCAGGCACGGCGGTCAGCAGCTTCTTTGTCGCAACTTCAAACCTTTCTGTGGTGTATGCAGGCAGTTCTTTTTATTTCCTGGATCTAAACTCCCTTCATATCGGATTACTCCTGTTATTCATAGCGCCGATGGCAGGATTCTTACTTGATTTAAAATCCTCCCAAAAAGAACCGGGTACATAAAATCAAGCCGAAGAAAAAAGTTAATTTCACATTCTTTTCACAATATTGTATATAAGAGTGGGCAGCTTTTATTCACCCTGTAGTTCATAAAAATAAAGTTGTTATTAAATGAAAGGAAGATACAGCAGATTCTGATGGAACCATGACTGAAAAGCGAATACTGGTTGTTGAAGATGAGATTATCGTGGCTGAGGATATACGAAGAAGCGCACAGCACATGGGATATGCAGTCCTGTCAGTGGCGTCTTCAGGAGAGGAAGCTGTTAAAAAAGCACATGAGCTAAACCCTGACCTGGTGCTGATGGATATCATGCTTAATGGTAAAATGGATGGAATTGAAGCAGCAGAACAAATTCGCTCCTGCTTCAATATACCGGTTATATATCTTACTGCCTATTCTGACGAAAAAACGTTTGAGAGGGCAAAAATAACAGAGCCCTTCGGGTACGTGATTAAACCCTTTAAGGAGAGGGAACTGCATATCAACATTGAGATCGCCCTCTACAAGCATAAAATAGAAAAGAGGTTAAAAGAGAGTAAACAATGGCTCTCTGCGGTAATTAATGGTATAGGGGATGCTGTGATAGCTACCGATACTGAAGGAATCATAAAAGTTATGAACCCCATAGCGCAGGCATTGACGGGCTGGAGGCAGGAAGAGGTTTCGGGCAAACCTCTTGCAGAAGTCTTCATCATAATAAGTGAAGAAGAGGGAAGGGAAGTTGAGAATCCTGTAGCAAAGGCTATACGGGAAGGAAGTTTCTACGGGCTAATGGAACGTACCGTGCTGGTATCAAAGGGCGGGACAAAGATACCTGTTGATATAATCGGTTCGCCCATTAAAGATGAGAAAGAGAATGTTATCGGCGTAGTAGTGATTTTCTACGATATTTTAGAGCGCCAGCGGACTGAAGAGATGCTTAGAAAGTCTGCAATCAAAACGCACGTAAGTTAATGAACTCACCCAGCCTTTTTATTGCGTTATACCTCTCTTTTTTATCAAGCTTAGCACTCTCAAGAGAATCATGCAGCATTTGTACCGAATTATCGTACACTTCCCTGTCCACGGGATATGGATAACCATCCTTCCCCCCATGCGTGAAACTGTACTTCACAGGGTCGCGCCAGCTCGGGGCGCTCCCGTACACAAGGTCTGATATCAGCGCAAGTGCCATTACCTTCTTCGGTCCCATCCCTTCAAGCGAGATAAGCTCCTCGTAATTCCGGGGCTGTAACTCATAGGCTCTTCTGAGGACTTCCATTCCCTGTTCGCTGATATCAATATCCAGTACAGGATGATGTGGAGGAAGACCGAAGCCATCCTCAAAATCGAACAGCATCTTCTGGCTTGAGGGTTTAAAGTACTTTTTAAGATGCACCGGATTATCTTTGATAAGGTCAAGGCTGACCCTGCGCGCATTTTTGCTGTCATGCGATGTCATATCCAGTACCTGGGCTTCTTTCCTGTCGCAGCAGATCCCGTCGCGCGGCTCTATGAAGCTGTTTGAGGGCTCCGAAAGCCAGTGGTAGCGGCGGGCATATTCATCGTTCATGCCCTGCTGCACAACGGCCCATTCGCCTTTTTCCGTGAAGAAAAAACAGTGGTGGTACAATTCATAGCCGTCCTGGATGCACGAAGTATCCACTTTTGCAGCCATCTTGCTTGAATATTTCAGCTTCTTGACCTTATCGGAAGACAGTGAAAATATCTCTCCTATCCTCTCGATCTCAGCAGGCGCTTTTCGTGATACTGCACCCTTGCCTCCTGTTACTGCTATGCCATGCTCCTCTGCTGACAGCGCCATCTTCAGCGCGCCGCATGTGGTCGTTGTAGTTCCCGATGAATGCCAGTCAAATCCCAGCACGCAGGAGAATGCCTGGAACCAGTACGGGTCTGAGATACGCCTTAAGAACTCATCCCGGCTGTATTCATAAATGATTACCTCGATGATAGCACCGGCTAACTTCACCATTCTCTCAAACAGCCACCTTGGGGCTTTTCCAGTGTGAAGAGGCAGATTTACAGTACCTGTACGCATAATTAAGTGTTAGCGTTTGCTATGTTAAAGCCATTTAAAGCGGGGTGAAAGTGTTTATGAGCCTCATAACAATCTTTATCTCATTTCCAGCCTGAATTGTGCATATTATGTTAACCAGGCCTATCTCCCATCTTTCGGAGCAGGAGACTGCACGGCTGCTGAACCGCAGCACCGGCTTATCGGATGTAATGGAGTCGGTAAACCCCATACTCGAAGATGTCAGGAAGAACGGGGATGCGGCCCTTCGCAAATACACTCTCCAGTTCGATAGGGCGAACATAAAGGATATCGAGGTATCCCATAAAGAGATACATGAGGCGCTTTTTTCTCTGGATAAAAACCTTATTTCCCACCTTAAAAAGGCAGCTACGAACATCCGTGCATTCCATGAAGCGCAGGTCCAAAAAGATTGGATCAGGGAATTTGCACCGGGAATCAGGCTTGGCCAGCGCATAACCCCTCTTGGAACAGTGGGTGCATATGTCCCGGGCGGGAGGGCCTCGTATCCAAGTACGGCTCTTATGACAGTGATACCTGCGAAAGTAGCCGGCGTGAGGGAGGTTATCATATGCACCCCGCCGCAGCCTGATGGGATGGTGAACCCCCTGACGCTTGCAGCAGCGCATATTGCAGGTGCTGATCGCGTATTCCGCATAGGCGGCGTGCAGGCGATAGCAGCGATGGCTTATGGTACTGAAGCTATCCCGAAGGTTGATAAAATCGTGGGACCCGGGAACGTTTACGTCACTGCGGCGAAAATGTCATGCGGCACAGCCATCGACTTCCCGGCAGGCCCGAGTGAAGTGCTGATAATAGCTGATGGCTCAGCAAGGGCTGATTTCATCGCATCGGATATGATTGCCCAGGCTGAACATGACCCGAACGCGGTTTCAATACTTGTAACGACATCAGAAGAACTCGCAAAAAAAGTTGAACTGGAAATAGGGCTTCAACTAAAGAACGAGGTAAGGATTGAGATTATCAAAAAATCCCTTGAAAATGCCGCAATACTCACTGGCAGCCTTGATGAGTGTATTGGTTTTTCCAACAGGTTCGCGCCAGAACATCTTGAAATAATGACGGAGCAGGATATCCTTGGCAGGATAAAGCATGCTGGCTCTATATTCATCGGTCAATATGCGCCTGTTTCCGTCGGGGATTACGCATCGGGCACTAACCATGTGCTTCCCACTGCCGGGTATGCACGTACGTTATCCGGCCTGAATACAGACCACTTCGTCACGAAATCAAGCGTGCAGATAGTAGAGAAGAAAGGGCTTGAGGGTATAGGGGAGATTGTTATCGGACTGGCTGAGGCTGAAGGGCTCCCAGCACATGCGAACGCTGTGAGAGTAAGGAAAAAATAATAGTCAGGGAAATTTTTTGGATATAGCTGGCAGCATAGCGAATTACTTTAAAGTATACCTTATTTTTGTTATGATGGGCTGCTATATGTTCCTAACACCTGTTTTCAGTATATGCCCGAAGTTCTTACAATTATTTAAAGAATCAAGAGTTAATAAATATAGAGCGAGGGGGTTATGACTCTTGACTCTTATAAACAAGCACGGCCAACTTAAAAATGTCAGTGTGGTAATACCAACATTAAACGAGGAATCAAACATCAAAGAAGTTTTTCCATATATCCCTGATTTTATCGATGAGATAGTGGTTGTAGACGGCAATTCCACAGATAAAACAAGGGATGAAATATTGAAATTCAGGAAGAATGCAAGAATAATCATAGAAAAACCCATGGGAAAAGGCGCAGCAGTGAGAACTGGATTTGAAAATGCAACCGGAGATATAATAATAATGATGGATGCTGATGGGAGCAATGATCCTAAGGAGATTCCAAAACTCCTCGATCCGGTATTAGATGGATACGATGTCTCAAATGGTTCACGCATGCTTCCCGGTGGAGGTTCTACCGATTTCACACTTTTTAGAAGATTTGGCAATAAACTGTTTGTGACCATGGTGAACAAGATGTATGGTGCAAACTATACAGACCTGTGCTACGGTTATAGGGCCTTTAAGAAAGAGGCGCTGGGAAAAATATATTGCATATCAAAAGGATTTGAGATTGAGACAGAACAATCCATACGTATGAAAAAAGCCGGTCTCAGGGTGAAGGAAGTGTCCTCCTTTGAAGCGCGAAGAAAGTACGGAAATTCCAATCTCAATTCATTCAAAGACGGGTGGAGAATCCTTAAAGTCATACTCAAGGAATATTTTAAGTCTTAACAAGTCTTAATTGATCTATATGGGCATAGTAGCCGCGATTTCAAGTGTACAAACACCTTCTACAGCTGAGATGGTCTTTCTGGGAGGGGCGCTTGCAACCACCTCCCTCATTATTTCTTTATTCATAGCCATTATGATCTTGGATTCCAAATACTGGGACAAATGGGCTCGCAGCACCATTGATGCCTGCTCCTTTTCTCTCCTTATAACCTTTGTAGCGATTGTGATCTTTAAAATCGTTTCACTATTTTAATGTTAACGCTATAGGCAATATCCCAAATAGCAGTACATTTGCAGTGCCGTGGATCGCAACGATGAAAGGAAGACTTCTTGTCCTCTGGAAAATGTAACCCACTATGATCCCAAAAATACCTGCCAGGAGGATCTCGGTTATAGTTCCGTAGCTCGCATGCATTATCCCGAAAATAACTGCACTCAATAAAAGCCCATACTTTAAGCCGAGCATCTCTTCAAGCCTGGTCTGAAGTATTGACCTGAAGATAAGCTCTTCCACAGCCCCTACGAAAACGAGCATTACTATGACTATGAAAACAACATTTAAAATCCCCATGTTTTCTATAATAGATACAGGAGCCAGGATGCGATACTCAATCAATGCGGTTATTGCCCCGATAAGGAGGGCGGAAGGCAGGTAAATATGCAGCCTGCTGAAGTTAACCCCAAGCTCTTTTGATGCGATCTGCTGATTTTTAATGATCAGGTATACAGGCAGGAACATGACCCCGTACACCAGCAGATACCAGAGGAGCGCAGATGAAAATATCTGCGGCATCGCAAGGCTTACAATCCGTAATAGCAGCAATAAAAGCAGACTTTGCAAAATATTTTTTGTCTGTGGAGATAAGCTGCCAAATATTAGTAGAAGAGTTATTATTTGAAGATTTACAATGTAGATTCCCATACCGGCGTACACCCGACCGTAGTACATCATAAGTTCACTCACAGCTATGCCAAGGATAGGGAGATAGAGTTCTTTTCTCATTTTGTAATATTCACCCATAGTTGCAACTCCCGGTACGGCACTGTGAGATTATCTTCTTTGAACAACCAGAACTCAAGCTTCATGCCGTCACCTTCTTTATCAGGTATGAAGGTTATGTTCTTTTCCCAGGTTCCATTGTTGGAAAGCGTGAACCTTGTGAAAGTTAAGACTTTTTCATTAAGAGCGACCTGGACCGTATAATTGACAAAAGAATATTCATGGTTTACTACACCTACCGTAGATGTCGCTGGAGAATTGTACTTTAGATTTGCAGAATAGTTCTCTGCTTTTCCCGACGGGCCAAGTATGTAAAACTCTGTAAATCTTTCCCCGGTCTTAGTGGTCGAGATCACAAAGAGTACCATACCGGCGGCAAAAGCTATGATAAATACAAGTGCCAGGGATAATATCATGTCTTTTCTACTTCTGGGAGTTTTTATTTCGGTATTAACAGTTTCGTAAATCCTCCGGAACGGGATAGAGAGCTGCACATCCTCAGGAAGTCCCATCCGTCTGTAGGCTGCAATGAATACCAGGATTATCGTGTACAGGCACAGGGTGATGAGTATCGGGTTCAGCTCTATTCCGGTCGTGAAGTTTAGCAATAAACCCAGAAGAGGCACTACTGCTATACTGGTACCAAAACTCAGGGCAACCCGTTCAACAGTCCCCATGTCATCATTCCTCGGAAATAACGCCGCAATCAGCACATAGCCGGGGATGAAAAAAACTGCAGGTATAGCCAGAGCGGTTCTCACGAAGGTCCCCGCAAGTACCGGGGTCTTGACAAAAACCAGCATTATCGTGATCCAGATAAATATAATCAAGAGGTCTAAAGGGGTTTTCTTATACACTAACATCCAAGCCTGATATCATTAGATTAAGATATATAGTTTCCTCAAAAATATTAAATTTAAACGAGCAGAATAAAATTAGATAGATATGGGAATTATTATTATCCAGTACACGCGAAAAAAAAAGAAAAAGATTCTGAGGTAAAAATATTGTTTAATCTATTATTTCAACCGTCAACTGTCTTAATTTTACAAAATAAATTTTAAAAATAACGAAAAAACCAATCTAAACTATTTTAAACACTTAAAACTAAAAAAAACTCAGAAAATAGTAGATAAATTTATATAGATGTCGGTTATCTTGGTTTAATGTGATACCAATGAAAACCCCCATGTTGGAATTATTGGTTTTTTTATCGGTACGCTGGCGCTCTCTGCCAATGCCTCTGTCGATGGTGGAGGGAAACATCGTGACCGCTTATTATTTAGGGGCAGCAATACCCCTTACGATAATTCCCTGGTAT
>CABMIB010000006.1 GCA_902386135.1 uncultured archaeon | reverse complement strand
CGGCGGACGTGCGCAAGATGGAGATGCAGGACAAAGATCGGTATGAGCGCATCCGGGAGACACTGGGAGAGCAGTGCGGATGCGTGATCCTGGAACTGGCGCGGGTGGACGAGAGCGACGGCATGAAATGGGTGGTGGAGCAGGCGCAGGCGCAGAACGTGAAGATGGAGCCGGATGCGGCGCGCGAGCTGGTGGACTCACTCGGCGCCGATATGCTGCTGATCGCGAACGAGCTGGAGAAGCTCATCCTTTATGTGGGCGAGAAGAAGCGCATCACGCTGGGCGACGTGGAAACGCTGGTGCTGGCAGCCAAGCAGCGGTCGCTGTATGAGCTGACGGACGCGATATCGGCCAAGGACCGGGCGCGGGCGCTGGCGGTGCTCGAGGGATTGCTGACGGCGAGCGAGGGCGAGGAGGCGGCTATCGGTCATCTATATATGTTGGCCAAGACCTTCCGGCAGATGTTGGTGATATTGGAGAAGAACGTCCGCGATTCGCGGGCGATATGGCAGGCGTTGTGGCAGGGATTCCGGCTACCTCCGTTCGCGGCCGAAGACGTCATCCGGCAGGCGCGGCGGTACAAGTCGCGCCGGGAGCTGACGCAAGCGCTGCGGCGCATCGCACTGGCGGATTTGGAGTTGCGGTCGAATCCGGAGAGCAAGCGGTTGGTGCTGGAGCGGTTGGTGCTGGAGTGGTTGGTGCTGGAGCGGTTGGTGCTGATAGGATCTGTGTTGTAAAACTCCAAACTGGATTGTTGGTAGTATAATAGACCCCATCGGAGGCTGAAACCGACCAATAATAGGTGGTACCATAGGCTACCTTAATATATTCGTAAGTATCTGAAGTTACAGTAAATGTTCTCGCATTCGCAGTATTAAATGATGGACTAGTATCAATATAAATTGTATAAGTAACTGTATCTCCATCAGAATCCCCGCCGAGCCAGCTCAGTCTAAGGTTAACTGGCTGATTTTGAGCACCGTCACTGGGAGAAGGAGAACTTGGTGTATATGGTGGGGTCTGTATAAGGGCCGAGCAAATCTGGGTGAAAAAGGATAATAGAATAACCAGAATCATACCGGCTCCGAGCCCATAGGAAAAATTTTTCGATATACCTTTCAATTGTTGATATTGTCGTACGCTTACCATTAATACCACCAACCCTAACCTTATTGATTTGGAATTTCTCCTAATTAATTATGCGCGTATCTGCACATATATTTTTGGATGAAAGCGAGGACAAAACCAAATCAGAATCCTATGAGCGATAACCAGTGTGCGCCTGATTTTTTAAGTTTTAGAAATTGTTCTAGCTTCCTATAGCCTTATAAGAGCATTAACCACTATCGCCTTCAGTCACAAACCCCGTACAAATGTAACGAGGCCTGTACATAGCGATTTTACATGATATCCTTTATATTCAAATATAACACCATGTTATCAGTCAGCAGCGGAACTGTATAGCTTTCATAGTGGAGTTTCATCTTTTTAGGGTTCATTTTAGAATCTATCCGAAAAATTAAAACCACAGAGAACACAGAGAGCACAGAGATTTATTAACCACGTCTCTGTGTCCTCTGTGTTCTCTGTGGTTGATTCGGAAATATACTATTGATTGATTTTTCAGATAGGCACTTATTACTTTTTCAGTTTTTTAGAAATTGCGTTTATAGTTTCCAATGCGTTAAAAAAAGGAATACAGCCTACCCCAGCAGGCTGTACTTCAATATGAGCGCGGCAAACAATATCGCCACGATGTTCATCACTTTTATCAGGGGGTTGATTGCAGGACCTGCCGTATCCTTTGTCGGGTCCCCAACGGTATCGCCCACAACAGCCGCTGCATGGGTCGGGTTCTTGCTGCCGTCAGGTAATCTCTTTCCGCCCAGGTTGCCAGCCTCGATATATTTCTTGGCATTATCCCATGCTGCGCCTCCTGTTGTCATCATGAGAGCAAGCATGAGACCTGAAATTATCACTCCGATGAGCAATCCTCCAAGAGCAGCAGGACCGAGGACAAAACCGACTACAAGAGGGGAGAGTACTGCAAGAAGCCCGGGTACGATCATCTCTTTCTGGGCTGCTATTGTAACTATGTCCACACAGCGTCCGTAGTCAGGCTTAGCCTTCCCTTCCATGATACCGGCGATTTCCCTGAACTGCCGCCTGATCTCGGTCACGATGGTAGATGCCGCCCTGCCGACCGCTTTCATGAGGAAGCTTGCGAACAGGAAAGGAACCATGCCACCTATGAACAAACCGACTAATACCAGGGGGTCGGACAGCTCAAGTGCCAGGGGCTGCCCTGCACGAAGCTTGGTTATTTCAGCACTGTATGCTGCGTAAAGCGCCAGGGCGCCCAGAGCCGCAGAGCCTATCGCATAGCCTTTTGTGACCGCTTTTGTCGTATTCCCGACCGCATCCAGCGGGTCTGTAACATCCCTTACTTCCTTGGGCAGCTCAGCCATCTCTGCAATGCCGCCTGCATTATCGGTTATCGGACCGTATGAGTCTATGGAGATTATAATACCTGTAACAGAGAGCATTGCGGCTGCAGCTATCGCGATACCGTAAAGCCCTATGACCGGGTTTGATGCGCCGCCAACAGCTAAAAATGAGACCATTATCCCCGCGCAGATTACAAGCGCAGGTAAAGCCGTGCTCTGGAGTCCAACAGCAAGTCCCGTGATGATATTCGTGCCGGGACCTGTCACCGATGCATTGGCGATGTCCTTAACAGGAGCATGGGTAGTCGCTGTGTAATACTCCGTGATAATTATAATAGAAGCCATCACGCCAAGACCTGCAAGCGCGCTGATGAAAAGACCCATATCGCCGTTCATGAGCAGCTGTGTTATTATATAGAACAGGATAGCAGAGATCACTGCCGCCACGATCGCGCCTTTATACATCGCTCCCATTATGTCGCCTGATTTTCCAAGCTTGACAAAGAACGTTCCGATTATGGATGCGATTATCGCGGCTGCGCCGAGAACCAGCGGATACGTGACTGCATTAGGGTATGTTTTGATAACAGTAACGCCGATAAGCATTGCACCAAGCGCAGTCACGGCATATGTCTCGAAAAGGTCAGCGGCCATTCCTGCGCAATCGCCCACGTTATCGCCTACGTTATCTGCGATAACTCCGGGGTTGCGCGGGTCATCCTCAGGTATACCGGCCTCGACTTTTCCAACAAGGTCTGTGCCCACATCGGCTGCCTTTGTAAATATGCCGCCCCCTATCCTTGCGAACAGGCTTATTAGCGAGGCCCCGAACCCGAACCCCACTATTTTATCAACCGCATTCACATCTCCGCCGAATGCGATATACAAACCGCTCACCCCGAGCAGCGCAAGGCTTGCCACGGATATTCCCGTGACCGCTCCGCCCCTGAACGCCACGCGCAGCGCCTTCGGTAAGCCTTCCTTTGCTGCATTGGCGCAGCGGACATTGCTGCGGACAGAAATGTTCATACCGAGATAACCGGCTGCTGCCGACATGACCGCGCCCAGAACGAACGCGACGGCGGTTTCAGCGTTGATAGCAAGCGCGATCAAGATTGTCAGTATTACCGCTATTACTGCAACGGTCTTATACTGCCTCTTCAAATAAGCCATGGCACCTTCCTGTATGGCAGATGCGATTTCTTTCATCCTGTCGCTTCCGGCATCCAGTTTCAGTATGTACAGAACAAGATAACCTGCAAATATCAAACCGATGATGCCAGCAAGCGGGGCTGAGTACAATAATGAGTCCATATGTTTCCTCCTGTGATTGTCCCGCTCACTTGGTGGTAAATATATATATTATTTACCTTTGAAATTGATTTTAAAGTGTATTCCGGAGGATTCAAAAAACAAGACTATTCTATTATACTGTTTCGTTCTACAGGTACGCCCTTCTTACCCTGTCCTTATGCTCGCTATACTTTTTCCGGAAAGCCGGGTCATCCATCATCTTATCGACCTGGCTCTTAAGCTTCTGCTCAAGCGACGCCTGCTTGCCTGAGAGATATTCCCTGCGCAGCAGTTCGGAAGAATCGGAGGAATAAGTTTGCATCCCTGCCATTATGATCGATTGCTGTCTTCTTACCGGTGTTATGCTCCCGAAAGGCACAGGCGAGCCCGTTCTCATTATTTTCACAAGGTCATCGTCTGAGCGCGATACTTTCCCGCCCACGGCCACATATTCACTTCCCCCGACTTCTTCCGATTTGATCTGCCACAGGTTATTATTGCCGGCTATGAACGTGTCGTAATATGCCCCGTTCATGCCCTTGAGAACCCGCCATCCCGCCTTGTCCTTGCTTTTATCGTACGATTTTTTCAGTTGTCCCATCAAAGCACTGATGCTCTGTACCGCCATTATACAAACATCCTTCCTGGCGGTTCTGATTTCTTGTCCCTTGCTTCCTCAAGCGCTTTCTCGATATGGGCGCATGTCACTTTACCGCCGCTGAGTATGGCTTTATGCAGCGCGTTCTTAAGCAGTTTTTCAACAAGGTCACGCCCCGAGAAACCGGATGTCTGCCTTGCGATCGATTCAAGGTTCACATCTTTTTCAAGTTTCACAGGGAACGTTCGCGCGTAAGATTTCAATAGCCTATATCGTTCCTCCACTGTCGGCAGGGTGAACTCGATCTCTTCCTCAAAGCGGCTGCGTACCGCGGCATCAAGGGCTGGCAGCATGTTCGTCGCTGCAATGGTGCATATCCCTTCGCGCTCATCTATCCCGTCCATCTCTGTAAGGAGCGCATTGACTATCTCAGCCACATCGCCCCTGATTTCCTGGTAGCCCCGGTTAAGGGCAATGGCATCGAACTCGTCGATAAAGATGATGCAGGGGGAAAGCTCCTCTGCCTTCTCATATAACTGGTGTATCTGTCGCGCCCCATCGCCCACGAATTCCCCGATGAGCTTTGTGGCTTTCACGGCCAGCAGCGGCACGTCGACCGCATTCGCAAGCGCTTTGGCTGTCATGGTCTTTCCCGTGCCCGCAGGCCCGTGGAATAAGATGTTCCTGGGCGCCCATTTCCCGAATTTTACAGGGTCGGAAAGGAAGCGTTCGATAAGTTTGCATTTCTGTTTGGCTCTTTCCTGTCCGACGATGCTCTTAAATGAGACCGCGCTTTTTAACTCAGGGACAAAGAAATCAGAATCATAATCCTCAATAACGAATTTGGTGTTTTTGCCGATCTCCGAATTATCGGGCTCGACATCCACCACCTTGAATGCAAAATCAGGGAACATCCTGCGGTCAAACAGGTAATCGCCCTTTTTAATAATAAATCCGTTCCACTGTTCTCTTGCATAGAACTCAAAGACATCCAGTTCCGAAGGTTCGGGATATTCATGGAACAAACCTTTCAAAGGGTAGCCGGCAGGCTTTACTACTACTGTTTTTGCTCCTTTTTCCTTTGCGGTGGAACTGTATTTACTGCTCTTTTTAGTATTTACCCGCTGTTTTGCTCTCATTAAACCATTTAACGTCAATTAACTATTAAATCGTTACCCTGTTTTTCGTTTCTTTAAAAATTCTTTTATACCCATACCCGTGTTCTTCAGGAGGCTGAATGCAAGCTCCTGCGTTGGCCAGGAACCGAGCCCGCAGTCAGGACCTGCGTACTTTATCCTCTCGCCAAAGAGCCCGTAGGTTTTCTCAAGCCTTTTCTCTATGATATGCGGCGTTTCCATTCCGCTGACGATCTCCTCAAGCCTCGACGGCTCTTTCCAGACGTTCGTGCCGTATTTTTCATTGAGCGCCGCGGCCATATTGAATATATCGGTCCGCGCGACCCCGACCCTCAGGAATTTATCGTATTCATCGAGGTCATTTTTATCTATGAGATCAAGGTACGAAGGGTTTGCTGCAGATTCGACGCCGATTATGCCTATGGACGGCACCCTGCATACGAGCTTATAATGAAGCGGGGAATGGAGGTGGATCTCGGTATCTATTTTATGGGACGCCGCGGTCTTTGCAGCTTTTTCCAGCGCCTCTGCCAGGTCGCTGTCGCTGAACATTATCTGGGGATTTATCCCGATACTTGGTTCGTCGATCGAGACAGTGGTTATCCTGAACTGCTTTGCATTATCTATCGAATTGCCGATGAACCGGTCGATGCTGGCGGCGAGCGCGTTGAGCACATCCTTGTACGCAGCCCCCCCGAACTGTTTCAGGTAAAGCTCTACCGGGCCTGTGACGCATATCCTTATGTTCAGTATCCTGCCGGTTTTCTTATAGTATTCCGCCCCGACGTCTTCAAGCGCTTCAAGCTCCATTATCCTTGCTTTATCCCTGCGGACGAGCATGGGTTCTTCTGCCATGGAGCCGTCGTTTATTACCTCCAGGAACTGCTGGGTCATATCCCGGAACTGGGGATATGTAGGCACATCCACGCCTGCTTCGATCTTCTGGCGCATTGCATCCCTGATGATGTTGAAAGAGCCTGGATCGCTTTTTTTTACAGCCCCGGCTATCCAGCTTTTGTCCACATCTTTTGGCAGGGGATAGCTTCCGATATCGTCGAATAGTATCATAAGATTTGGATTGTCCTGAGCGGGCTTATACTTATTGAGATTTCAGGACTTTTATCTATGTGCCCCTGTTAAATGTCCTTAAAGCAGCGCCTGTTACAAGGAGCACAGCACCGGGTAAAGTGAATAACCCTATGCTAAAGACGGCAAGTATCGATAAAATAAGGACGAAAAGGCTTCCAACCCATGCAAGGATCGTGTTCCGATTACATCCCCATGCAGCTACGGCGGCTCCGATAATAAAGTACAGGAAAACCGGATTAAAAGCTCCCTCCCAGACTGTTTCAGTTACACTATATTCCCTGGAACCAATTTCAGTTGAAGTAACTCTTGTATATGGTAACCCGGCAAAAAAGAAAAAAAGCACAGGGGCTGCTACCAGGATGAAACCCAGCAAACCGTAGAATTTAGGATTGCGCCAGCGTGATATTGTCATAACCTACTCCATATTGCAGTGACTCATCGTGATACGGTAAAGTTGATGCTGTTGCTTGTGCCATTTTGATTGACCACAAAGACAGGATACGTATGAGTCCCGGGTTTGAATAGAATACCTATTGCAGGGCACACTATTGTGGGACCCCCCTCATTTTTTGGCAGTGGAAATGCGCATGCACCCAGCACTTCCGGTACTGCGAATTCGATAGTTTTGCTATTTGAAGATACAAGGTTGTTAATGTAACCAACTTTGAAGCCTACAGAAAAGATATCCTCAGGCGACAATCTAAATGCAACGTTATTATCTCTGGCAGTAAAACCTGCACCAGTGATAACTACTTTTGTTCCGATAGTTCCAAAATCGGGTTGAATCGACGTGATGGTAGGTTTGGTGGCATTCGATGGCGGTGTTTGATTAACTGGAGATACAGGTGTTAAATCGGGAGTTGGAATAGTTTGCGGATATCTGCCTGGAGGGTATGGCTCGATAGAAATGGTAGTTTTTGTTGTTACCACAAAAAGACTTAATATCAGGATTATGACGACAACTACCGAGGCAAATAAAGCAATGCCAACCAGCAAATCCTGACGGGAATCTGTCCTTTCGATGAGGAAATAATATATCACTGCCCCGATAAGCCCTGTAAAAATTATAACCAGAATCCAGATGAGTTTTGCATTATTCCCGCCGAATTTGAACATATCATCCTGCCTCTTCAGGCAGTCTATCAGCATCCAGAGCCAGAAAGCTATCACAAAAACAAACACAGGGGCAAAGAGAAACAGGAATATCTCACTTGTGCCTATCATTTTTCATTCCTCCTTTCGTCTAATATCCTGCACGCCAGAACTCCTATAACTCCAAGAACTATCTCAAACCCAGGTGCCTCTGGACTTGCCCGTGCAGTTGGCGAAGAAGATGTGTCTTGATCCTCTTTTGCTAAGGTTTCAACCGTAATCACTCTAACTGTATCAGGTAATCGTATCTCTCGTCTTTGCAAAGCGTTATCAAAGCGGCTCCTGTCTGCCTTAACCACATACAACTCAACAATGTTATTAGGTACATCGATGTCTGAATTTGCAGATATGCCTGAAGCACTGACAGAAGATGACGCATCTGCTTGATCCCTTTGGAGGTTAGCCAATGACACATTTGCAGTTCGCACCTCAACAATGTTGGCTAACTCTGTGTATTGCTTCAGGTATGGTTTGATTGTCTCCTCACCATCGCGAGTAAACTGCACAACAACGCGGAATTCCGGGGTGTGCTCAACCCAAAGTCCAGCAAAGGTTCCTGTCTCATTCTTGCTTAGTTCCGCATCCAGTTTCCCTGCAATATCTTGAAGTTGGAATCGGCGGAGAGCTTCCTCAGTACTGACATTATTATTTGATGCATATATTTGTGCATCATACAACAGTGGATCCTTATCATCCAATGCAGGTTTTCCACCACTATCCTGCCCTTGAGCATTCACAATTGTAAATGCCCCCAGCAGTACCAAAACTGATACAAGGATAACTGGGACTATATCTTTTAAATTTTTATATATCTGTTTTATATTCATCATATTTTTTATTCTCTCTTACTTCTTCAATCCTCGCCACACAGCAAGAACTCCTATAATTCCCAAAACAATCTCAAACCCGGGCGCCTCCGGGCTTACCTGCGCTGCTGGAGTTCTTACAGGAGTCACCGCATCCTCTGGTATTGCATCTTCTATTCGGCGCAAGAATTCTTTCAGGGATGTTTTCTCACCACTCAGGTCACGCACATTTTCATTTTCGACGATATATTTACCTTGCACCCAACCAGCTACGCTGAATTCACTCCCGGCATGCTTCAAGAAAACCAGCACTGTTTCGTTTTTCGCGAAGACTGGAACATCTTCCACCCAAATGCCCGAATCGCCTACAGTTCCGCCTTCGGTGATCATTGTTAACGTTTCAGGCCCTGCGCCCTTAATGTACTTTTCAACTGAAAGTGTCGAATATGTGTAGATCATCGTTCTCCACAGATTCCACCGGCTTGCCACTTCTTTAACATCACCTATGACGATAACATCAGCCTCTCCGGTCAGGTCTTCTACGCTCGTTTTTGTAATTGAAGCCGAGACTACAGGTATAAAGGCAAAAAATATGAATGGCAGAAGCACAAACGACGCACGCATGAATTTCCCAAAATTTTTTACTTTGATCATTTACCCATCCGATTTCATAACATTCCTATAGAAATACAGCATTGCTAAAACCAAGCTGATTGCCCATAAATATTCAAAGATTTTTAGCGATATATGAATATCTATCCCGGGACTTGGCAGGTTTATTGTAATCTCGCTTAGCAATTTTACTAACGGATAAAACCCTAATACTACTAAAGGCAATGCAATTTTTTTAAGTACATCAGACGTTCAAATTCCTCCTTTAACTGGATAAAATAGCAAACCTGTTTTAGAACTATTGACCTGAATACCGATATTCCCCATCAGACGGATAGTATTTCCGGAAGTCAATTCAATCGGTTCTTTATTTCTGAGTTCAATGGTATCGTTTTTAGCATATGTAACTTCCATGACGCCGAAGATATCACCTTCTTTAACACCGGTAAAGATTTCTGTGACCTGAGCCATGTGTATTTGAAATACGCCGCGTCCGTGTATCGTAAACTGTCCACTCTTGAATAATAAATCATAAAATTTGGAGTCCCATCGCTCAAATTCATCTGATAAGTAAAAAATTTATTCGGTCCGTACTGCGCCATGACCGTATCAACAAGCTTATTCGCATCCTTAAATAAAGTAATCCACGCTTGTCTGCCACCAGTATCTTTTGCACTAATTGAGTTGGCGATTACATTGTATCCTTCTCCCAATTCCCAAGACTCGCCAATAGTCATTTCTTTTTCCTCTGTTGCGTTCTGTTCAAATATTATCTTCGCGAGCCTGTTCCCCCCTGCAAATATACATGCTTCTCTCCCAGCCATCCTGCTGCTGAATAAAAGCCTTCCGTACCGGGTGGAGTTTGATTGGCATGCATGTAAACCCGATACTTCACAGGCATCGATTTTGTTGTGTATATCAGGTTATGTTTTTCGATTATTCTGTGGCTATTGTTCAGTATGCTTTGGTCTATCACCAGGGTTTCAGTAGAAATATTTGTTTCAGGATCGCGCCAGAAGCCTGCGAAATTCTTAGCATCCCATTTTTTGGTAAAATTTCCTGCTGACTCATCAAAAACCTGATCTGCTGAATACGCCGATGATACATTCTCGCGAGAAATTCCGATGTTGGAAGCGGTTGGCTTAACCTCGAAATTATAAACGCTCAATTCTTTTTCGGGTTCGATAACATTTCTTCCTTCGATAGTATCTAATACCCATGTCACTCTCAATCTGGCTTCATAATCTCCTTCTGCCAGTTTCCCGATCGGTATTATTGCAGTTGGCTGGGTAAACGCTTCCGTCACTCCTATCCCTTTTCCAGGGTCGCGGTAAGTAGCATAAACAGTGAATATGTTTCCTTGCTTTTCTACTCTGTCGATACTTATCCCGTATCCTCCTGTACTGAAGACCCCTCTATATACTACGAAATTCAGGTCATCGTCAACAGAAAAAGTGGATGTTTGAGCCACTTTTTTAATGACTATATTCTTCAAACTCTCCTTGACCTCAGGAATGCTGCCTTTGATCACAGTGAACATACCCTCAGATTTGCCGGTGAACCCTTCGAGCGGGTTGTAATCTATCACAGGATTGATTTTCAATACATCATGCTGTTGAGATACACATCCTGATAGTATTGCGAAAGCGATTATTGGAAGAAACAATAACAGCAGTGACTGAGAACATCTTCTTTGTTCATACTTACCTTTCATGTATTTCATTCAAAATTCCCCGGCTTATATTTATTAAGGCGGTATCAACACTTCCGCATTTGATACTTGGTCCTGCCACTGAGCAATGGCTACTACTCTGAATCTATTTCCAATCTTACCCTTTGCAACGGTTGCCGCTGGCAGATAGCTCTCATTTGAGGGAGCGCCGCTTGAAAGTTCGATGAGAGCGACCGGTGCCTGTGTCTCAAGCCCATCCTTTCCCCGCCAGGTATTCATAGGCTGATTGAAAGTATAATCTCTTATTCGATATGTTCTTGTAGAGGATGAAACTACTTTTTCTGTGGCTTCATCTATTATCGAAATATTAACTGCAACACCTACTGCTGTTCCCCTCCCGAAGTTCGAGAGGCTGCCAAATACTTTGTATATATCGTAACCTGATTTCGATTCATTGGTGTATTGTAACTCCATTCTAATCTGCGGAGGAAGTACACGTAAGTCTGCTGATTTTGTATCTGCGAGTTTGCCTTTTTGATACACTTCCACTTCAATTTTCTTTATTCCAGGCACCTCATATCCATAAAATACGTTTATCTGGTTTATGCCTGGTTTTAAGCTAACTTCCGCTGGCAAAGCATCCAGTCCACTCCCGGGCGCTCCAACTATTATAATTGGCTCTGGTACGCTGACCCCTTTTTCATCTTCCATTGTGTTTTTTACTTTTAATGAGACATTAATATCTTTAGAACCATTATTTTGGAGTAAAATGGCTACGGTTCCTGAGTCGTGTGTCCCGACCTCAGCAGGCGTGACGATGCTAACAATGCTAACGTTAATCGCGCTGGTATACCATACCACTGCTATAACTAAAATTAAAGCCAGTAACGCTGTTCCAATCAATACTTTATTTCTCATTCTTCTCACCTCGCAACTTATCAGCCAGAGCAACCTTATTGGTGAGCCCGTACTGCTTTTTGATTACCAGCCCTCTCTTTTCAAGGTCTGCCAGCATCCTTGAGACTTTTGCCTTTGAAAAATTCAGGGAAAGCACAAGTTCGTTCTGTAACATTTCACCGCCATGGTCAGCTATTTCTTTAACCAGCTTCTTCTCATCGCCTTCCAGCGCGGTCAAGACCGCATCTATTAATTGTGCCTTTCCTTCAACAGGCTCCACCGTAGCAGCTTCAGCCATTTGAGTGATGTGGATTTCTGCAGGTTTTTCTGCCATTATCATACTTTTATCCTCGTTCCTTCCTGTAGCAAACAACATCGTTAGAATATACGAGAGCATCATTCCGCCAACTGCCGAGCCTGTGACCAGAACGTAAGCGTCGTTCCTGGTATAGGTATAAGGAAGTTCAAGGATTTTGAAAGAACCATCGCTTATCTGGATGATCGACGGTTTTGTAACAAGCAGCAAGCTTGTGACGATTACACCTGATATTACAAGTACAGCGCCTGCCAGCACCATTATCCCTGTTTTTCTTGACACCATCAAAGCCTACCACCTGAAGCTACCGTATCCATTGGTTGCCTGAACTGTTAAATTTTTCTCTGCCTCTTATACCCTGATCGTTCAGATCAACAGCCCTACCTTCGCTGTGCAGTTTCTTCTTACTTTTCCGTTTTGTTCTTTCGCCATACCGGTGTTAAGCAGAATATCTGCCTCTCCTGTTATTATCGATTCTTCCATATCATCATCTCTAATTCTTATTGCCGCGCTTATCCTGCGCCCGGGTTATCCAACAGTTGAAACAACAGATACTTTTTGTGCAAGACAACAGGCGAAACGGTTGCATAAAACTGAAACCAGCGTCGCTACAACTCGAATACACCAATTAATAATATCAGCACCAACTTATAAATAGTCAACATACCTATATTGACGTATGTTCCTGCCCATAAATGACAAACAGTTCGAGTTCTGGAGGCTGCGGCGCAGCGGTCTTCCCAATATCAACATCGCGCGCTCATTCAACATATCAAGACAGGCGGTATCCAGGGCACTTCTTACAATGGATGAGCGCATAGAAAAAACGCTGCTTGAGATGGCGCGCGCGAACCAGATAGAGGTCGCGAAGGTAAACGCGGAGCACGGCATCCTGTTCGGGCACTCTGTACCGTTCAACGCCAGCGCTATAATATTCGCGTCCGCAAAGCACGGGGTGCAGGTGTGGTACGAACACGAAGGAGACTGTGGCGCGTGCGCGAGATATGCTCAGTGCATAGAGCTTCTGTGGGATTTCGCCGATGAGATGAAAATTAAGCTTGAAAAGACAGATGACCCGACGAAGCTGGCTGATGAGCTGTTCGAGAAGTTAAGGGGGCTGGCATGAAGACTGCTGTGTATGAAGAGAACGCCCTCTACAGCAATTCGATTAAGTTGATAATTACCATTGGTTTTGCAGTGCTGGCTTTTTCATCTTTTTTCGCGTTCTTCGGGCATTTGGTTGGGTCAAGAAAAGTGCCTGAGCAGGCTCAGTTCTCCTTGCTTTTTGCGGCATCTATCTATGCCCTCGCCATGTGGAGCTTTTTCAGCATGAAATTCAGGATAACGGGCAATAGTGTAGAGGCTGTAATGCCTCCGTTTAAATACAGCATACCGTTCTCGGAAATCAAAGACGTAAAAACAATAGAAAACATCCCCTGGTACGTCGGCTGGGGCGTGCGCCTGTGGGGACGGCGGCTTGCTTTTGTGAGCATGCGCAAAAGCGCGGTAGAAATCGAAAAGAAAAGCGGGTTCTTCAGAAAAATTATACTGACATCTCAAGATCCTGATGGATTCATTAAAAAATTAAAAGAGGAAATGGTATGAATGTTTCCAGGAAATTACGGATATGGCTGGGCTGGTGCCCGAAAGCGGCAATGTTGAACAGAAAGGAGGAGGAATATATGGTATCGTATGAGGGAAAGTATTTAGATAAAATAAAAGGTACGGGATTCAGGGGATTTCTTGGTGTCTTGCATCTTGTTTTCGGGGTCTGGCTGATATCAATAGCACTTTCAGTGTTGACAAAACGAGAGATTTTTCCGTGGTGGATAATGGATTTAAATATAATTTCTTCCGGGATACTTCTTGCGATAGGCATCTCTTCGCTGATTATTTTCTTTAACTTTGTAAAATCTGCCAATATTCACAGGATACTCGCACTGGTAAACATTACGCTATTAGTTGGATTTTTCCTGTATTTGAGCCAATTCCCAATCTCAGGAGAGTCCGACTTTTCTATGCTTTTTATTAAGCTCTATAACAACTACAGTTTCGGACTCTATACTTTGCTACTTTTCACACTTATAGTAGCCATACCAAGCGTCCTGACTTTTTTCAGTAAACCTGTGGGGGAAAAGAAAAAAGGATTTGTCACAGCAACCTTGTTAGTACTCATTATTATGTTCGCATCCATTGGCGCTTATTATTTGTATTTGAATAAACAGAAAGACTCTATGCAATCAGGAGAATTTGGAGACGCAAGATACAAGCTATATAGTATAAAGCCAGGCGCTTCCTGGGGAACTACATTTGGCCAATGGAGCACATATCCCTATTTCCTCGATTCTGCGGGTGATACTACAGGACACCCTATTTCAGAAGATACCTATAAAGCGATACAATTTTTAAGAAATAAAGAGGGAAATAAGGTCATCGCCTGGTGGGACTATGAACTGGAGATCAAGGCGGCAGGTAAAGAACCATTAATAAGCTATGCCTCGGAAGATATAAAGCTCACAATAGCAAGACCTGCATCCTTATATGACAAATATGAGCCGAATGAGAAGGTAGCGGATGTCTCTAGGTTTTTCGCTACTGATTCAGAGGACGTGGCAAAAGGCATTGCTGAGAAGTATGGAGCCAATATAGTGTATATATCAAGGCAAAGGATGAATGAATTAATACCGGTAATGCTCTTTACAGCTAATCCTGATTTCTACGCACAGAATCAAGATAGTAAGAGCCAGGAGGATTTTTTTAACAAATTTATTAAGCCTTCAATGGGATACAAATTCAACAGCGGCGCAGAGCTGAAATACTTTGATAAGGTATATGAAAATAAGGACGTTATAATTTATCAGTTAAAATAAATGTATGGGATTCGGGATATTAAAGGTGGGTTTTTATGATTCCAATTTTAAATTATTACAGGCATCCTAAGCTTCGAGATACATTAATAGCATTAGCTCTATTTGCGTTTGCATTTCTTATTCGATTATATGGAGGAACATGGGATACGGCTGTTGCCAATGATGCATACATGTCAAGACAGGCAGAATATATTTACTCATATGGTCATCCAGCAGTTCCTGACCCATTCAGTTCTGCTCCATTATATCAACCGGGCATGGCATACCTTCTGGCATTCGCTGGGAAATTATTTGATATTATTCCAATCGATTTTGGCATGTCAAGTATGACTCTGGCAGAAGGGTTGGTGCCCCCGTTTCTTGGCGCCGCAACAATTATAGTCATATTCTGGCTGGGCAGCAGGTTATATAACTGGAAAGCCGGGTTATTAAGTGGAGTATTCGCTTCAGTTTCTCTTTTTTTATTAATCAGGACACTGAAAGGGTATACTTTTCATAATGCACTTTCATTATTCTTGATTATATTAACAATAGCGCTTGTAGTCAGAGCGCTTGACATTTTACAAGATCCGTTGCCTGCAAAAAAGAAAGAAAGGATTATTTATTTGTTCTGGATATTATTGCCCGCCATTTCTGTCGGGCTTACTGGCTTTACATGGGGTGGCTATTTTATCATTCATGCAATCCTTATTCTCTATGGTCTGCTAATTACCCTATACTATTTTGCCACTAAAAAGGCTTTATATCCATTTTCCTCTTTTTGGGCTTTTATCATAATTACGCTAATTTTAGGAACAAT
>CABMIB010000005.1 GCA_902386135.1 uncultured archaeon | reverse complement strand
ATCTGAAGCTATGGGAACTCTTGGACCTGGCGGCTCCTATGCTGATTATACTTTTTATACAGGTCACCATTATGGCGTTATATGCTATTTTTATAACTTTTCAGGTCATGGGAAGGGATTACGATGCAGCCGTAATGGCATCTGGACATTGCGGGTTTGGTCTTGGAGCCACACCTACCGCCATAGCCAATATGAGGGCATTGGTGGAGAAATTTGGTCCGGCTCCGAGGGCATTTCTTGTTATTCAAATTGTAGGAGCATTCTTTGTTGATTTCTCCAATGCTATTATAATTACATTTTTCACAAATGTACTAAAGTGAAAAAAGTCTCCAGAAGATTTCGATAAAACTGATTATAAGAGTTCAGTGATTATGATGATTATAATGAACTGTTGTAAATAATTTAGAAAGCATTAAATAAACGGGAGACATTCAGGGGAATATAGTTCCAGTGGAAATGCAGCCTCCCTTCAGTGCCGCAGGCAAGCGAGATTAATGATGTTCAGGAAGATAGTACCGGAATATAAAAAATTCACGGAATACAGCATTTACTTATTCGTAATATTGATCATCCTTGACGTTATCAGTACATATATACGCATACGATATTTCAATGCTTATGAAGCAAATGCAAAAACCGCCCGTCTTTTCGAAATATTCGGATTATTATTGCCCTCGATCCTGAAAATTATTATGACCTTAATGTTATGCCACATCATAAGAACTGTCTGGAGACAGGCTGACTCCTTACTATCCCATACGAACAAATGGCTGAATTCCCTGGGAATAATATCAAGTCTGAACATAATGTTCGTGATAGTCTCCCTGAACGTCGTATATTTTATTATTGTCATACATAATATAAACGTCCTGTATAATCATATTTGATTCATTTCCCTATCCATCATGATCGGATACGTCATCCTGATGATCTTTTCAAGGTTCACCACATCTTCCCGGTTATATTTAACCAGCAGGTCAAGAGCCTCTTCATCCCCCCGTTCATACCTGTTCCATAACCTGACAGCATCAAACCCGGTAATCCCTGCAGTTTCATCGCTCCTGTCTATTCCAAGCTCTACTTCGATTTTCTTAAGACCTCCGCTGTACCCGATCTTTTTCAGCGGGTAAAGAAGGTCTACATGAAGGTGGTTGAAAAACCCGGGGAACTCATGTTCGATAAAAGGGAGGTCGAACCTCGCTCCGTTAAAAGTGATGAGCTGTTTATACTTTGAAAGCTCTGCTGCCGCTTCCTCAAGATTGATGCCTCTTATATAGGTCTTCGTTTCTTTCCCGTTATATATGCCTATCATGGTTATTTTATCGCATCCTGCGGAAAGACCTGTTGTCTCGATATCGACATAGGCTGTTCTTTCAAGGAAATGCCGGTACGCTCTCCACTGAAGACCTGCCGGAAGACGATACGCGAAAAAGAGATGGTTCCCCTCGGATAACTGCTCGATGGATTCTTCAACTGCGGAAGGCAGTGACCTCCTTTTTGTCCTGGGGATCTTCACAGCATCCTGGTTTCCCAGGTATTCTTCCCAGCTTTTTATGCCTGATTCCCATATCCGCCGTTCTGTTGTGGCGCCGATACCCGGTATATGGATGTAGGTGTTCCTGAGCATATCAATTGAACTGCATTATCTTGTGCTCCATGCTCGCAAGATTGACGATAGTTGCTCTTGCAGGCATGGGCTGGAGGTTCATTCTTTTCTGGAATTCGGTCTGGCTCTGCCACGTACCGCTGTTGATGGTCAATACGTTTTTGTAGTGGGAAACCCCGACTGTGTGGACGTGTCCGCAGTGGAGTATATCGGGTATGGGATTGATCACGAAATGGTCTTCTTTTTCAGGCGCGATTGATACCCTGCCGCCGTATATGGGCGAGAGGTGCCTCATTTTTAGCATCTCGGTCATGGGTTTTGAGGGATCGGCATACGAAAGCCCTGGAATGCTCGCAATGAGGTCATCCATGGATCTGCCGTGGTATATCAGGACTTTGACGCCGCCTATTTCGACCATGGAAGGATTCCCGACGAAGGTGATATCGCTCCTGAACATCCTGGTTATCTTCTCCGGGAAGCGCGGCTGGGGCTCAGCCTGCCTCACTGCATCGTGGTTCCCCGGTGAAATAATAATCTTTATGTGTTTTGGGACTGCATTCAGGTACGCTGCAGCTCTCTCATACTGCTCGTAAATATCTAAAATTGCCAGCTCCTTATCCTGGTTCGGGAATACGCCTATCCCATCGACCACATCACCTGCGATCACAAGATAATTGATATCATCCCCCAGCCAGTCCGCAAACTTAAGCCACGCATCTTCAAGAAAAGTCTTGCTGCCAACATGTATATCGGAGATAAATACAGCCTTTCCACCCGGCTTGCCTCCCACTGGTGCGGGCAGCCCGTCAAATGCTGCCCTGCGGTTATTCGGGATATCGGGTCTTATTACCGCGTTAGCGAACATCAGATTACCGTCACTGGAAAGCGTACCTGTTATCCCTATCACCTCATCCAGCAGTATGCTCTTTGACAGTTCGAACAGTTCTTTGTCCTTTTCTTTATGGATCAAGACCGCTATCGTTCCCGTAGTATCCTCCACCTCTATGAGCTTATGCCCTTTCGCTGTGGTCCTGATATCCAGGACCATCCCTATTACGGATAGCGGCTCTCTTGTATCCAGGTTCCTTCTCTTCAGGCTCTCGATCGGTCTTGTTGTACCTATCCTTTTCCGCAGCATATCGCCGAGCAGGTTATGGCGGTGTTTAAAATATTGGACGAAATCAGTGTATTCTCCTATGCAGGTTGACTGGTTGGTTATATCCGAGAGTATCGTGACCGGACTGCTCCTGATCGGCCTGTTTTTTTCAGGTTTGCTGGCAGCGTTTATAGCCTTGATATGCTCTGTTCCCACCACCAGCACCGAGCTGTCTATTGATTTTAATACAGCCCGTATCAGTTCAGGCGATGTTCCGGTCCTTAATATATCAAGCGCTTCGGGATCAACCTGGAACCCGGAATCAGCAAAAATCTGGATTATTTCGCCAGTCTCCATGCGCTGAGTTTATAGCCGCTAATATGGATAAGATTTTTGCTGGCTCCTCTGGCATCAGATAGGGTAATCTTTTATACTCCTTTTGATTTATTAGATTCACAATGCCTTTAATGGAAAAAATAAAACAATTTAACAAAAGTGATAATCCCTGGGTGGGGCTGCTGAGAGATATTATCTCTGTGGTCTCAGTTGTTGTTATCTTTGCTTCCTTATCCCAGATAGCTCTCGGGCTCTGGTCACCCATGGTCGCGGTAGAGAGCGGCAGTATGATACCGCACATACAGATAGGGGATATCATCTTTGTTGAAAGCATAGACCGTACCAACATTACTACTTACGAGGTTGGAGAACAGAACAACTACACATCCTTTGGTGAGTACGGCGATGTTATTTTATACAGGCCTTATGGAAAAGAGGGAGCTACGCCCATTATCCACCGTGCCATGTATTATGTTGAAAAAGGAGAGCCCATGTGGGCTGATGGTCCGCCTGCTCCCCATGCGGGTTACATTACAAAAGGGGACAATCCGAAAACCAATCCCTTATACGACCAGCAGGGCAGCATAAGTGCATACCAGCCTGTTAAAAAGGAGTGGGTAATAGGAGTTGCACGGTTCTACAGGATTCCTTATGTTGGCTTTGTTTCACTTCTTCCCAGAAAAATATTAGGCATATAATTTCGTCTGGTTAGGGGGTTTATATCCTTCAAGCTGTTTGAGCCTGTAATCCTCGAAGAGTACTTTGGTCGTGCTGTCTATAGGAACGCTCAGCGAGATTTCCTTTGTCCTGCCGTACCTGCCTTTGCTCACCACGGTCGCGTTCAGGATGCCCAGCATATCGAGCTCGGAAATCAAATCTGTCACCCTGCGCTGCGTCAGTATCTCGACCCCGATTATCCTTGACATCTGCTTATAAACGTTGTACGCTTCTCCCGTGGTGATGTTACTATCACCGTTGTAGCACAGGAGCACAGCGCTCAGTAACACAAGCTTGGACTGGGTGGGTAAGGTCTTGACGACCTCCACTATCCTGTCGGTCTCGATCTTCTCCTGTGCCTGCTTCACGTGCAACTCAAGTACTTTTGATGATTTGGCGCGCTCTGCGATTTCTCCTGATACCCTGAGCAGGTCAAGGGCCCTTCTGGCGTCGCCGTGCTCCTGCGCCGCATACGCTGCGCAAAGCGGGATTACCGTCTCTTCCAGAACTCCCTGTTTAAATGCCATTTTAGCTCTCTCCTGCAGAATGTCCCTCAACTGGTTGGCATCATACGGGGGGAATATTATCTCTTCCTCCCCGAGTGAGCTTTTCACCCTGGGGTCAAGGAATTCTGTGAACTTCAGATCGTTGGTTATGCCAATAAGACTGACCTTTGCTTTTTTAAGGTCCGAATTTATCCTTGTGAGATTGTAGAGCACGTCGTCCCCTTTATCCAAGAGCTTATCCACCTCGTCAAGCATTATTATCGCAATGCGCCTGTCCGAATCCAGAGCATTCTTGAACTCTGTATATACCTGGTCCGTCGGCCACCCCGTCATCGGGACTTCCTTCTCCAGGAACCTGGCAAGGGATGCCAGCAGACGGTATTGTGTATCCACGACTTCACAGTTTATATAGATCACAACGCAGGGAATGCCGTACACCTCACCTGTTCTTTCAAGCTCCTGTCCGACATGCTTGGCTACAGCCGTCTTGCCTGTCCCGGTTTTCCCGTATATCAGGACATTTGACGGTGTTTCGCCCCTGAGCGCAGAAACCAGAACTGTTGCCAGAGCTTTTACCTGGTCACTTCTGTGAGGAAGATAATCAGGCGTATATGTCGAACGAAGAACTTCTCTGTTCTCGAAGATATTGACTATAGTAAGCATATCTTCAAAGATTCCCTTTATTGTTATTGTTCCGTTTTCCAAATACTTCGACCCTCCATAACAAGCTGTTGCAACGGAAGGAAAGGTATTAAGACTTTTGGTAATGACCCCTTTACTTCCACTGGACTGTTTCCGGTTTTTCGGGTATCATTCTCATTTAATATCGTCGCCTCACACTTGTTTTCACTTCCACACTCTTTATAGATTTGATTCTTCATCATATTTTTTTTTGGATGACCCCTTTAATTCCGATGGAGACCACGAGGAAAGACCAACCCCATCATTTCGACTGGAACGCGAATAACCATTCTTTTCGGATGATTGATATAACCCACTAAACCATTGTGTCTTACTTTAGCGTTAACTATATTTAAAGTTTTGCATTTTCGTAAAAAATATATAATATGTAATGGAAATGTAACGGAAAAGCAACGGAAACGTAATTGAGACTAATGAAAAACGATGGAAACGTAATCGGCAACCGGAATCTTTTAAAAACCAGTTAGAAAGCCAACAAAATCAAGTAGATTTCCGCTTCCAAATGAAATGAAGGGGTAGGTATTAGAAATTAGAACGTTTTTACTGCATGACCGGCATGCGTAAAGATATCATCTATCCACCGGTATCGTTTCTAACTGGCTTGAGAGGCCCCATATCAAAGTCCTTGTATGAATGGGCACATTCGGGTCATTACCTATCTCATCCAGCTTGGAAATCACCAGTGCAGCTCTCCGCGACGGAGGTTCTTTCTCGTTGGATAGTATGTTTTTCATGCTGTCCGCATTGCGTCTAATGTTTCTTGGAACTGAATCATCATTGATAATCCTATCAAGTACATCAATACATTGCCTTATGATTTCTGTTGGGTTTTCAGGCACGGTTATCACTCCAGGCTACCTTTATAAAAGAAGCTGTCCATAATTATACTCCTGTATGAAAAGACTTTCGGTGATAAATCATGGCTGAAACCGACGAAAACAGGAAACTGCAGATGATCACAAGACTCCTTGAAAAAGGTGGAACGATGCTGGCGAGCCACCATGAATGCGGTGCCCCGCTGTTCCGGTACCAGGGAAAAGTGCTCTGCCCTGTGTGCGATTTCCAGGAACAGAAAGAAGTGCAGGAGACGAGGAAACCGGCGATCAGGGAGCTGGAGGAACGGAAAATAAGATCAGAGAAAGGACCTAAGATGACAGAGAAAACAGTGGAGCGTGAAGAGATCAGGCGCGAAATCATCCCGGTAATGGAACCTCAACCGGCTGAGCTCTCTCAGGTTGCTGCACTGACGCAGAGCAAGATCCATGGTATTGCAGAAAGCCTTGAAAATGAGACGGATCTTCAAAGGGTCAAGGAGAAGCTGGAATGCATTGAGCTTGGAATAAAGATACTGAAATTACTCGGGTCTTAGCTTTTAGTTTCTTAGCCCTTATTTTTCCTGTGTTTCAGGACGTATTCTGACAGCCTTTTCTTTATCTGCATATATTCCACATCCGATAGCCCGGTGGATATAAGCGCCCCGTCCCGGAGGAAACAGGGCTTGGTTATCTTGCAGCACCAGGTCATGCTGCCAAAACATGTCCCTTCCCCGTACTCTATCGGTGTTTTACGCGCGAATTCGGTTTTGATATTCATGAATTCCTCGGCTGTTATGCCAGCCCGTTTCAATGCGCCGTGGAGGGCGCAGGGCTTGACTGGCAGGCAGCAAAAAGCAAGAGCCCTTAGATCCCCGCCTGCGCAGATATGCTTTGGCGCATTGTACCAGCCAGTCAGCTCCTGGAAGGAAGAGACCTCACTGATAAGGTGATCTATAATACCGGGTTCGGAAAGGGCGGCGCGAGCCACGGATACCATATCGGCACCATGAGAGAACATCTCTTTTGCGCTCTCAAAGTCCACGATCGAGTTATTGCCTATGATAAACAAGCCGGTCGAGTTGCGAACGCGTTTTATAACCCTGATATCTGCTCCTGGAAAATCCTGTATTTCGCCATTCGAAGGCATGGCATCTATATGTATGATATCAGCCCCTGCGCTCTGTACAGCTCTTGCAAGTTCAACATCATTGACCACATTTGCACGGGTTTTAACCGAGAGCACAACACCCGTTTTTTTTATCTCACGGATATATTCGCAAAGCCTTGGAGCATCTTTTAATAATGCTTCTCCGGCTCCAAGTTCCAGCAGCTCGGGCTGCCTGCAATGCGCATTTATCTCAAGTATCGCGCCGGACTTTTTAGCCAGATGAGCCGCCTCTATATAAGGCCCTATCGTTGCGGCGCGTACGTTAACAGCGATAGTTGTCAAGCCTTTTGCGGCTTCAAGTTCGTTCTGCAGGAATTCCATCGGCTCTTTAGATACAAATTCCTTCCTGCCGCGCGCTATCTCTTTTTGTGCAGCATCGTTCGTCTTATCATCCAGGTTATAGCCGCCCAGTACGATCATCCCGGCGTTCCTGAACCCGGATGCGAACTTACTGTCCGTTATCCCTGCCATGGGGGCAAGAGCGATTGGGTTTTTAGGTGCTGCATAGCCGATTTTTATGTCAAATAGATCTCCGATCACATTAACCTCATTAGTCGCTATTAAATACGGACTCTCTCTGTATCATTGGATTATATCATTAGAGTTTGCATTTAGTAGTCCGTATCCTTTATGAATTTTACGCTGATATAATTAATTTCATCATAAAAACAATTTCATAAGCTTTTTATATCTATACTCCTTTTTAAAGCAAGTAATAAATCAGGTGAATCAAATGGCATCAAATGCGTTTTTTGATAATTATTTACCGGTAGCGATTCTTACTGTCATTGGCTTTGCTTTCGTAGCGATCTCTTTATTCATGTCAAGAATGGTCAGACCAAGCAACAAGACCAGGGAAAAACTATCTACTTATGAATGTGCAGAAGTGCCGGTGGGAGATGCCAGGATACATTATAACATACAATACTATTTGATCGTTATTGTTTTCCTGATATTTGATGTAGAGGTTCTGTTCTTATATCCCTGGGCAGTTCAGCTTAAAAAGCTCGGAGGTCTTGGATTTCTTGAAATGGTCGTCTTTATAGAGATACTTATAATCGGTCTTGCATATGCCTGGAGAAAGGAGGCATTAGAGTGGATCCAGTAACTATTGATACAACAAAATTCAGACCGGTAAGGAAAAAACCGGAAACAGCACTTGAAAAACTGGAAGATACCGGGCTCATCAGTACGGTTCTCGCCGCAAGAGAAAGGAAAGGATTGATCTTTTTAACAACAGTCGACCAGGTTTTTAACTGGGCGCGTTTGAGCTCTCTCTGGCCGGTCACTTCAGGTCTTGCCTGCTGTGCGATCGAGATGATGGCAGTGGCTATGGCGCACCATGATATCGCACGATTCGGAATGGAGATATTCAGGGCAAGCCCGAGACAGGCGGACCTTATGTTCGTCGCAGGTACGGTGACAAAGCGGATGGCGCCAAGGGTCAAGCAGCTCTACGAAATGATGCCGGATCCCAAGTGGGTCATATCCGTGGGCAGTTGCGCAAACACAGGCGGGCCATACCATGAATCATACGCAGTACTCAGGGGCGTGGACAATATCATACCCGTGGACGTGTACATCCCCGGTTGCCCGCCGCGACCTGAGGCATGGTTATACGGGGTGCTCCAGTTGAGGGAAAAGATCAAGAACGAGGGATACGGTGCAAAATGGGGGCTGAATAAATGAACGCAGCGGAGGAATTAAAGCAGGCACTGCCGGCATCGGTCGTCAGCACGGGCATGCAGGTCGAGAAGCCCCTTGTGCTCGTCAAAAAAGAGGACCTGCTGGAGGTTGCAGCGAAAGTAAAAGAGATGGGCTTTGACCACCTTTCAGTGGTCACGGGGGTAGATTATGTGGACAGGTTCGAGGTCATTTATAATTTCTTTTCCTATGGGAAAAAGGAGAATCTCGTATTAAAGGTCGTTCTTGACCACGAAGCTCCTGAAGTGGGCTCGCTTACATCCCTCTGGAAAGGGGCGGACTGGCTTGAGCGTGAGACGTACGACCTCGTAGGGGTCAGGTTCACGGGCCATCCCAATCTTACAAGGATACTGCTGCCCGAAGGCTGGAAGGGCCACCCTCTCAGAAAGGATTATGACATGAGCGTGGAGCAGTTCGTGACAATCGGAGAGGACGGGGAAGATATCGTGAGTACCGACGGGTCCAATCTGTTGAGGAGGAAGTAGCATGGAGACAGAGGAACTTCTTATAAACATGGGACCTGTGCATCCCAGTACACACGGCGTGTTGCGGTTCAAATTAAGGATGGACGGAGAGATAATCAAAGAATGCACAGTCGTTATGGGCTACCTGCACAGGGGGACGGAGAAACTTGCTGAGATGAAGACATACCTCCAATTCATTCCTTATACCGACAGGCTGGATTACATCTCTGCCATGCCTAACAACTACGCTTATGTCAAAGCGGTTGAAGAGCTTGCAGGTATAGAAGTCCCGTTGAGGGCCGAATACATCCGCGTTCTGACTGTGGAACTTAACAGGATAGTCAACCACCTCGTATTCATGGGCTCGCTTTTGCTTGATCTTGGGGCATCCACAGCGATAATGTACGGATTCAGGGAACGGGAAAAGGCTCTCCAGTTGTACGAGATGCTCTGCGGCGCAAGGATGACCTTCAGTTACTTCAGGATCGGCGGGGTAAGAGATGACCTGCCAGATGACTTCATGTCAAAGCTCAATGAATTCATAAAAGATATGGAGAAACGCATAGAGGATTACAAGGGTCTGATTAATGGCAATGAAATATTCATGATGAGAATGAAGGGCATCGGGGTTATAAGTGCAGAAGAAGCCATCAATTACGGCATGACAGGTCCATCGCTCCGGGGCTCGGGTGTAAATTACGATATAAGGAAAATAGAGCCATATTCAATATACCCGGACCTTGACTTTAAAGCCTGCGTGCGCCCGGAGTGCGATAGTTATGCCAGGTACATGGTCAGGATAGATGAGATGGAGGAGAGTCTCCATATTTTAAGGCAAATTGCGGACACCATACCTAAATCGGAAGTCGTAGCCACACAAAAATACGGGATAGCTCCGCTGACGGGGATGCCGTACACCGCACAGACTTATTTCCCGAGGATATTTATACCCCCTGCGGGTGAAGCTTACAGCAGGATCGAGGCACCAAAAGGAGAACTGGGCTTTTATGTTGTAAGCGACGGCACAACAAAGCCGTATCGCGTCAAGATACGCTCGCCTTCCTTCTGCAATCTCACAGCGATACCAAAGATGGTCGTGGGACTTAAGATCCCTGACCTGATAGCTGCTTTTGGTACGATTGATGTAGTTCTTGGAGATGTGGACAGGTGATATGATGATAGCAAATGCTTACGAGTTGATAGTATATATTTTAACCACGATAGGGGTTTATGAGCCAATAAACAACATCTTCATGAGCTTCGGGCTGGATGATATTTTAAAAATCATAATCATGCTTGTGGAGATAGCCATCCTGTTTGCTTTCGTCCTTGTCACTATAATGTTCCTGACATGGATGGAGCGTAAAGTCGTTGCGATGGTCCAGTCAAGGTACGGGCCCATGGTAACAGGACCGCGCGGGCTTCTCCAGCCGGTTATGGACGGCGTCAAGCTCATAGGAAAAGAAGATATCATCCCTGAAAAAGCAGACAGGTGGATATTCACGCTCGCACCGTTCATCGTGTTCGTGCCAGCGCTCCTTGTGTTCATCCCTCTTCCGTTCGGTGAATCCCTGATAATATCCGACCTGAGGGTGGGACTGCTCTATATCATAGCAATCTCGGCGATATCGCCAGTGGCTATCCTGCTCGCAGGGTGGGCATCCAATAATAAATACTCGTTACTGGGTGCAATGAGGGCTGTGGCGCAGGATATCAGTTACACCATACCCCTGGCTCTTGCGGCGATAGCAGTTGTCCTGTTCACAAGCTCGCTCAGCACAGTGGATATTGTCAACGCACAGGCAGGGACATGGTTTGGGATAATTCCGAAATGGTTCATATTTATACAACCGCTGGGATTTATCCTGTTCCTGATCGCTTCCATTGCGGAAATGGGGCGCATACCATTCGATTTCCAGGAATCCGAGCAGGAGCTTGTAGCCGGGTTCTTCACTGAATACAGCGGGATGAAGTTCGCCATGTTCTTCCTTGCGGAATATGCACATCTGTTCGCGGTCTCGGGAATAATAGTCACCCTCTTCCTTGGAGGCTGGAACGGACCTGTCATTCCCTTTATTCCAGTCCAGATAACGTCGCTTGTATATTTCCTGATTAAAACCTATGCCGTAATATTCTTTGCAATGTGGTTAAGAGATACGGTGCCCAGGGTAAGGATCGATCAATTGCTCAATCTTGGCTGGAAGATTATGATACCATTAGCCCTGTTGAACCTGCTGATAACCGGGTTTGTGGTAACGGCAGGAGTGATCCAATGACCTGGATAAGCAAGAACTGGACAATGACCGGTATAATAACCGGGCTCATGGTTACTTTAAAGCATGTGCTGCATATCGGAAACAGACCTACGGTAACAGTACAGTACCCGTATGAACGGATGAAGCTGGCACCGAGGTTCAGGGGCAGGCATGCCGTTGATGAAGATGCCTGCATCGGCTGCGGCATATGTGAGGTAAGCTGTCCTAACAGCACGATCAGGATTGTCAAATATAAAGGCAGATGGTTCCCGGAATTTAACCTGGGAATGTGCCTTTTCTGCGGGCTGTGCCTTGATGCCTGTCCGATGAACGCCATTAAAATGGATAGAGGTTATGAGCTTGCGGATTATACCAGGGAGAGCCTGATATATGGTCCTGACAGGTTGCTATTCAAGAAAGAGGTGAATAAATGATAGACTTTGTATTTTTGATTATTTCTGTTCTCACGATACTTTCATCGATCATGGTGGTCCAGTCTAAAAAATTAGTCCACAGCGCCGTATATCTTGCAGGCTCCCTTATCGGAACTGCAGGGCTTTTCATCCTTCTTGAGGCAGAATTCATAGCATGGGTTCAGGTGCTTGTCTATGTAGGGGCGGTTGTGACGCTTATATTGTTCACAATAATGCTGACAAGGAAAGGGGAGGAAGAAAATGCTCAGTAAGTTCCCCAATCTTCTGATCGCGCTACTGCTTTTCGCGGTGCTGTTCGTGTCAATCGACAATAGTAACAGGGTCTGGGCAGGGAAAGAGGATACAAATTATATCGGTGTAGGAAATATAGCAGGCGGCCCGGGTATCGGTAGCGGGATATTCAGCGATTTCATCTTTTCATTTGAACTCCTCTCGCTGCTCCTGATCGCGGCATTGATAGGCGCCCTGTACCTGGCAAAAAAGGAGGCATAACATGTCATTGTACACATATCTTTTGATCGCAGCGATCATGTTCACTGTAGGCGCATACGGTATTATCACTCAGAGAAGCGGCATCAAGATCCTGATGTGCATTGAGCTTATGCTGAATTCTGCGAATCTTAACCTGGTTGCATTTTCAAGCTTCAATAATAATTCAACCGGTCAGGTGTTTGCCCTGTTCTCTATTGCAATAGCAGCGGCTGAAGCGGCTATAGGGTTTGCGATACTTGTTGCATTGTTCAGGGTACGCGACACTATAAATCTTGACAATATCAACATCCTGAGGTGGTAAGATGTTCGGTGACTACGCTGCATTAATAGTATTATTGCCGGTGCTGGCATTTGTCCTGACACTTTTCCTGGGCAAGAAACTTTATTCAGGCGGGGCTCTGCTCCCGATTGCTGCCATAGCCGGGTCTTTTATCATCTCGTTCGGGACTTTCCTTGAGATATATCCGGATAAAACAATCCAGCAGTCATTGTCATGGTTTGCGGGTATGAATATTGGCATATTGATCGACCCGCTCGCTGTCGTGATGCTTATGATGGTCTCGTTCGTAAGCCTGCTAATCCACATCTACGCTGTAGGATACATGGCACACGACCCTGCAAAGCCACGATATTTTGCCGAGACTTCACTGTTCACGGCAGCCATGCTCGGTGTGATATTATCCGATAATATACTCCAGTTCTTCATAGCATGGGAACTCGTGGGACTTTGCTCGTATCTCCTCATTGGTTTCTGGTATCACAAACCTTCAGCGGCAGCCGCTGCGAAAAAGGCATTCCTTGTGACAAGGGTGGGCGATGTGCTGTTCCTTGCAGGCATTGTCCTCCTTTATTTCAATATGAGCGAGGTAGTCTCAAGCCGCGCGTTCAGTCTTGAGCCGGGAAGTTTCATCTTGCAGTTCAAATCAATGTTCGCGGCAATACCGCACATACCCCCCGGACAATTGACCCTTATTACTTTACTGTTCTTCGGCGGCGCCGTGGGAAAGAGCGGTCAGTTCCCGCTTCACGGCTGGCTGCCCGATGCAATGGAAGGCCCGACAACAGTTTCTGCATTGATTCATGCGGCAACGATGGTCACTGCAGGTGTGTATCTTGTCGCCAGGACATTCCCCATGTTCGTTGCGGCACCCAATTCTCTCCTCGTTGTAGCTTACATAGGCGGGTTCACAGCCCTTTTCGCCGCAACGATGGGACTTGTGATGAACGATATTAAAAGAGTGCTTGCATACTCGACTGTGAGCCAGCTTGGGTATATGATGCTCGGGCTTGGCGCCGCTGGCATGGCGATCGGCGCCGGAGCTGTCGGCATATCAATGTTCCACCTGATAAGCCATGCCTTCTTCAAGGCGCTTATGTTCTTGTGCGCCGGCAGCGTAATTCATGCGGTTGGTACGAACGATATACGCGAGATGGGGGGATTATTTGGCAAGATGAAGATCACGGCAATTACCATGATAATTGCCGCGCTTGCACTTGCAGGGATTGGTATCCCATTGGTTAATTTCGGAATACCTTTCAGTATAGGTACATCAGGATTCTTCAGTAAGGATGCCATCATAGAAGGGGCATTTGCGTATGGAGAACAAACAGGGGATTTGATTCCGTATGTATTTGCCATCCTTGCAGCACTTCTGACATCCATATATATCTTCAGGTTATGGTTCATGACCTTTACGGGGACACCACGGTCCGAGAGGCATGCACATGAATCCCCGAATGTGATGACCCGACCGTTGATAATCCTGGCTGTATTTGCCCTGTTCTTCGGTTACACGCAGAGCGGATTCTATGGTTATGTTGATAAAAATTTTGAACTGATGGGTGTAGAAATGGCGGTACACGAAGGCGAAGCAGTCCCCCCATCGATCATTATCGTGTTTATGCCTGTAATTGTAGGGGTGCTCGGTTTTCTGATCTCGTATTACATTTACTATCAGAGGAAGCTGGATGTAAGTAAGTTTATCACTTCTGAAAACCCGGTGTACAAGCTGTTGATTAACCGATATTATGAGCCCAAATTAGCCTCAGACATCATAGGCGTGAAATTGACCCATAATGTTGTGGCGCAGTCCGGTGAATTCGTAGACAGGAAGATAATCGATGGTCTCATAATCGATAATATCATCGGCAGAACTGCATTCAAACTGGGCGAAGTGATGCGGAGATTGCAGACAGGAGTAGTCCAGAATTATGCTGCTGTTATAATCCTGGGAATAGGTTTGCTTGTAATTTTGCTTATGCTCGGAGGTGTTTAAAATGGCTGGTTTTATCTCTTTGATGATTCTCATTCCTTTAATCGGTGCGATCATCACGTTTTTGACAAGAACCAGGGAGCAGGCGCGTGCAGTAGCGTTTCTGACATCGGGGATCTCGCTTGTAATTTCGCTTGTACTTTTCATGCGGTTTGACAGTTCATCCTCACAGGTCCAGTTTCAGGAGCTATATCCATGGATCAGCAGCCTCGGCATAAACCTGAAGTTCGGTCTTGACGGAATAGGAATGCCACTTGTCCTCCTATCAACTATAGTTATTCCCCTTACTATCATATTTGCATGGGGTGAGACAAAACAGGCAAACCAGTTCTACGGTTTGATCCTCCTTGAACTGGTCGGAGTGCTTGGCGTTTTTACATCCCTTGATTTCTTTGTATTCTACATCTTCTGGGAAATCGTCCTTATCCCGATGTACTTCCTGATAAGTATCTGGGGAGGACCGAGAAAAGATTACGCGGCTATAAAGTTCTTTATATATACGCATGTAGCGAGCCTTGTGATGCTGCTTGCGATCTTCTCTCTCTTCTTTAATGCCTGGCAGCTCACCGGAACCCCCAGCTTCGATATGTTTACTTTATTGAAAAATTACCAGGTGATTGATTCCCCGCTACTAAAGGATGCGATATTCCTGGCGCTGCTCTTTGGTTTTATTGTGAAGATGCCTGCAGTGCCTTTCCACACATGGCTTCCGGATGCGCACGTTGAGGCTCCGACAGCGGGTAGTGTCATACTTGCAGCACTGCTGCTTAAGATGGGAGGATATGGTTTATTCAGGGTAATACTTCCCCTTCTTCCGTATTCAGGTTCGCCCGGCTATCTGGTCACTTTAATGGCGATAATCGGTGTTGTAAGCATTCTTTACGGGACATTCCTGGCTCTGGCTCAGCGCGACCTCAAGAAGATGGTGGCGTATTCAAGCATCAGCCATATGGGCTATGTCACGCTGGGAGCAGCAGCACTTATCCCGCTTTCGGTGAGCGGGGCGATGTACCAGCAGTTCTCACATGGGCTTATAACGTGCGTGTTGTTCATGTCCTGCGGCGTTATCCAGCACGGGGCGGGAACAAGGATAATAGGAGATCTCGGAGGTATAGCAAAACATATGCCAAAACTCGCATTCCTGATGCTGGCAGGATTTTTAGCATCGCTCGGGCTGCCGGGGATGAGCGGGTTTATCGCGGAATTCCTGATACTTATCAATTCGTATTTCACATTACCCACATTCGTGATACTTGCGCTCTTCGGCATAGTTTTCACCGCGGGTTACCATCTCTGGGCGATGCAGAGAGCAGTATTTGGCACATATAACGAGAAACTTGGGCATATCCATGATATCGCCACTTACGAGATGGTCTCCATGGCTATACTTGTATTGCTCGTGATATACTTTGGTCTCAACCCGAATCCCGTTCTTAATATGATGACCACGAACGCAAAGCAACTTGTGGAATTCGTCTCTCTAAAAGGAGTGATAACATGAATTATGCTCTACTTGCTCCGGAAATACTGCTTACGATCCTGGCTCTGGTAGTTATATTGCTTGGTCTTTTGGTCAGCGATAGATCCAAGAATGTACTGGGGTATCTCAGCGCTGCGGGCCTGATAGCCTCTCTTGTGTATATTATTGGCACAAAAGGCGAGGGGAGCCTTTTTTACAACGCCATCGTAGTCGACCCGCTATCGCAGATCTTCAAGCTGATATTCATAATAGTATCACTGCTGGCTGTAATAGCTTCGATATCATATTTTAAGGACAATCGCAACCAGGATGAGTACTACGCCCTGCTGCTCCTTGCTACGGTCGGAATGATGGTAGTAGCATCGGCGAACGACCTTATTGCACTATTCGTAGGATTTGAACTTGCAAGCATGTCGACGTATGTACTTGCAGGTTTTGAGAAAAAGAATCCGGCGTCCCTTGAAGCAGGATTGAAATATTTCATTATAGGTTCTCTTTCCTCAGCGTTGATGCTGTTCGGCATGTCGCTGGTATACGGTATAACAGGTTCTACGAATATCCCTGCCATCGTAGAGTATTTCAGGATAAATCCCACAGCGGCGATCACGACGCTTAATGTAATCGCGCTGATATTCCTGGTGGCAGGATTTGCGTTCAAGATGGCGCTTGTCCCGTTCCACATGTGGGCGCCGGATACATACGAAGGTTCGCCGACAGTTGTTTCTGCCCTGCTTGCGGCAGGCTCGAAGAAAATGGGATTCGTCGCAGCCTTCAGGGTTCTCGTGCTCGCACTTGTGGCAATACGCATTGATGTCCAGATGGCGTTTGCCATCCTTGCGGTGATAACAATGACCTATGGTAATATTGTCGCCATCTCCCAGAGGAGCATCAAGAGGATGCTGGCATATTCATCCATCGCGCAGGCAGGTTACATATCGCTGGCGTTCGTCGTCACCACCCAGCTGTCCATAAGCGGCGGGATACTGCTGGCTCTGGGTCATGCCCTGATGAAAGGCGGGGCGTTCATCGCGGTTGCAGTGGTCGGGTATATGGTTTTATCCGATAATAAGAATGCAAGGAATACGGATGACCTTGAGAACTTCGCAGGACTTGGGAAACGTGCGCCGATAACAGCTTTTTCGCTGTTCATCTTCTTCCTGGCACTGGCAGGTATCCCTCCGTCGGCAGGGTTCATCGGAAAGTTCGTGCTCTTCTATTCAGTAACGGTCGAGGCTGTGAGACAGGCAAGCACCTGGCTTTTGCTGGTCGTGATAATAGCCATACTGAACAGCGCGCTGTCCATCTATTACTACGCCCGCGTGATAAGGTACATGTATGTACTGCCCCCGACCGGAGAAAAGATAAAAGAACCGGCGCCGTACGTGATAGCGATAGTGCTGGCTGTGATAGGAACAATAGGTATCGGTTTGTATCCCGAACCCTTTATCAGATGGGCAATGGATGCGGCAAGAGTATTAGGAGTGAGCTAAAATGGCAGATTGTGAACTATGCGGTGTGGCAAGACCCACACTGTGCCCTGTGAAAGTGAATGACCCGGGCGTTGAAGCGGCATACCCTACAGGTACGTGGAAAGGCATTAACGAAGAATGCCTCAACAGTTGCCATGAGGCGAACCTCAAAAGAGTGCCTGCGAACGGTGCAAAGAAATGCGATCTGTGCGGTATAAAGAACGTACCTTTTTTCCAGGTCAGAACCCGGGTGCCGATGTTCCAGGAGCCTTACCACAGGGAAGTCGATAAAGCCCTCTGCGAGAGCTGTCTTGAGGCATGCGAGGAAACATTAAGGCGGCGCGAGGCTGAGAAAGAAGAAGGACATCACCATTAACATTATTATTAACATTTCTATTAACAGTTACTTGGAGACTTTTTCCGCACCCTCATACTCTGACGGGCATTTTGTCAGCATCTTATAGGATTTGAACACATTATTATCAAATTGTCCCGTCGCTACGACCTGAATATCCGTATACTGCGGCGGGATATTCGGTTTATCTCCAGTATAGATCACGTCGATTGTCGCGATGCCGTCGGTCATCTTAAAAGTCAGCGTACGGTTAAGCGAATCCCATTTATCAGTGCCAGTAACAAGGGAGCCGTTAACATTTATCACCTTATCCGTAAGGTTCTGTTTTGCTGCTACAGCCTCGCTGACATTGTACTGGTTCGCGGTCACGCCTGATGTGAGTGCCAAGTAGATTAATAGCACTGCCACTATGGAAAATCCGAGTACAAAACGATGTTTTTTATTCATTTGTATCTTTACGAACTACATTGTGCTACCTATCCTTAAATGTTTCTTATTTGTTCTCATTATAACTTTCCTATAGATGAGAAGGATTAGCCTGCTTCTACTGAAGCAGCTTCTACTGCAGCTCCCTTTTTACTAATTCTTGATAAAACAGTAGCCGTATCCCCAATTTCCACAATCCTGCCAAGGTGCATCAGCGCTACCCTGTCGCATACCTGTGCAACAAAGTCCATATCATGCGATACTATAATGAAAGTCTCTCCAAGCTCTTTTCTGGCACGGAGAATGGATCTTGCAACTTCCATCTTCGTTGCAGGATCCATTGACCCCGTTGGCTCATCCAAAATAATTATTTCCGGCTCTTTTATAAGTACCTGGCTCATCGCGACCCTGTGTTTTTCTCCCACGCTCAGTTCATCAGGCATCTTTGTAAGAATCTCGTTTGCCTTCTTTTCTGTGAAACCTACGGCCATCAGTATCTGGATCGCCTTCCTCCTGCCAAGCTCAGGAGGTAATTCAAGACTGATGGATTCTGTCAGGTTATTAAGCACGGTACTGTGTGGATAGAGACTGTATTCCTGGTGGAGTACACCGATATATCTGGTAGCTCTTCCTTTCTTATCAGCACCCAGTTGCGTCATATCGACCCAATCATCGCCAATCCTGACCTCAATAGTACCTGATGTCGGGCGAAGCAATCCTGATACTATCTTCGATGTTATGGTTTTGCCTGCTCCGCTTAAGCCAATCAGACCAAATATCTCGCCTTCATTTATCTCAAAACATATATCATCTACTGCTCTCACGATGCCCCTGTCAAGGGAGATGTATGTCTTTTTCAGGTTACATACACGAACAATGGGTTTTCCGATCTCCGCTTTTTCCTGAACGCCTATCTCGCCAACTTCTTTCATAAATGATGAGGCAATATCCCGGGAAGCACCGATTTTTATAATCCTGCCTTCATCAAGCCATATTGCACGATGTGAAAGCTCTTCGATAACTTTTGGCAGGTGAGAAGTGATAATAAGCGACATCCTGTAATTACGAGTTGCATTTAAGATAACTTCATGGACGATCTCCGCTGTCCTGGGATCAAGAGTCCCGGTGGGTTCGTCCGCTAATAGCAGTATTGGATTTTTCACAAGCTGCCTCGCAAGTACAACACGCTGCTTCTCACCACCGGAAAGCTCTCTTGCGATATGCATTATTCTGTTAGAGAGTTTCACCTGGTCGATCAAATCAGCCGCTTTATTAATAGCGTCAGGCCCAAGTTCGCCAATCTCCTGAAGCGCATTCATTACGTTGACTATTACCTTCTCATCGCCATACAAAGCGAAAGTCCTCTGGAGCATGATGGCGATCCTTCTTGTTATGTCTCTCCTGAGCGGGTCATGCATGGGCAGTTTCGCAAAATCCGCATCGAGCTTCTCAAGAGAACTGTTACATCTTGGGCAGGCTGTACCAGCTTTACTCGGGCGCTCTATTAATCCGCATTTACTGCATCTGGAGAGATGATAGATTACATTTCCTGAGATATCATCAAAAACTTCCGCTCCTCTTAGCACATGCATGAAAACGGATTTACCCGCTCCGCTCTTTCCCAGTATGCCGAGGAGTTCTCCTTCCTCGACATCAAGGTTTATACCTTTTAACACATCAATTCCATTGAAACCGACGCGAAGGTTTTTAATCTCAATAAATAGCGTCATGTTCTATTCTCCCTTGCCCCCAATCTAAGAATTTACCTTAAGAGAAATAGGTACTCAAATGGTTTTAAACCTATCCTCCGCACATTGTAACCTGCGTTTAAAACTATATAGTCTGGTCCAGCGCCGAATTTTTTTAGTATGGTAGAGGTTGCTGTTTCAAGGAAATCTCATATATCGCTTTTTTATTAGTTTGGTTTTAATAATCGATTGGGGGCGCGAAGAATAAACTGAGACTTTCGACAATTTCGAACCCTCTCCACATTTTCTATTACTACCTGGCGAAGTGAATACGTGTTCCTTATTTGATATTCTTCCCATGTGCTATAAGTGAAAAGGATTAAGGCTATTGTAACTGATTTCTTGGCTTTTGTTTTTGACACACAAGCAAGAATAAAAGCCAATGAAGTCAATTTATCGATTTTGGCTTATATTAATTCAGCCACAGATAATGATACGATTTTATACTTTCCTATTCGTCAAGCAAGCCTGTGTGTGTTATCTGACTATATTATGGGGATGCTGTCTTTCTTGTTCTTCTTATCGTACTGCATTCCTTTTTGTGTAAAAGTTCGATTGCCAGTTTTATCAATTCGCTTGTTTTTGTTTTTATATTTCATTTTTTACTTCCTTTGATGGATGACATGGTTAATGGTGCTTATAGTTATCGATTCCACAATAATGAATGTGTGTTCAACACGAAACAATAACGCGGAGCGGTTGTTCTGATTGCTTGTTGGAGTTCTGGGCTTATGCCTTTCATTTTTGTATTCAAACCAGTTGAAAACGAATACAAAATGAATAAAGCTGAATACAAGTTGAATAAATCTGATGAGGACTTTGATAAAATTCTCTTTATGTTTATCCGTGCCCTTTTTACTATCAGGAATGCTAATCTGGTTCAGAATATTCCATCGGATGCACAACTTACCATATCGTGGCAGTCACATAAACCCCGGACTTAAGCCAGGGCGTGTTGATAGCGTTTTTGCCTATAAGGCTTTTCCTACAATTCTAAGCAAGAAAAGGCTTTGTTTATTTAAAAATCTCTCTGTAATTAAACTTTACGGAATACTTCTGGTAATCTTTAAATTCGCAAAACTCTAATCAATGCGATAACGTTTATAAAAAAATCCCAAATAAAATAGTACATGTAGATAGAAAATTATAATAAACAATCCTGCATGTTCTGAGCCACCATGAATCTCCAGAGAATCGCAAAGGAAATCAGGGAATTCGAAGGCGTGACCCGCAAGAAACCTATCGCAGACCTGGTCAGTATATTCGAGAGCGTACGCTCGGAGTATTCAAATTGTATCGTAGATTTTGGCGATGATGCCGCTGTTATTGATATCGGGGGGGATGATTATGTATTGTTCGCCGCAGACGGCATCTGGGCGCGGCTCATCAGCGCGAGCATGTGGTGGGCGGGATACAGCTCCGTGCTCGTCAACGTCAATGACATCGCGGCGATGGGAGGCAAGCCTGTGGCTATGGTAAACGTGCTATCCTCGGACAACAAAGAAGCGTCAAAGGAACTACTGAGAGGTATCAGGGACGGGGTAGCAAAATTCGGCGTCCCGATGGTGGGCGGTCACCTGCATCCTGACACACCTTATACATCGCTATCTGTAGCTATTATCGGTACTGTGAAAAGGGGCTGTGAAATAAGGAGCAGCACTGCCAGGGCAGGGGATTCTGTGATCGCAGCCTATGATATGGATGGAAGAATGGGACCCAATTCGCCGTACAGCTTTGATTCCACGACAATGAAAGAACCCGCTGATGTAAGGGCAAAATATAGGGTGATGCAGACGCTCGGCGAGGGGAGGCTTGTTACGGCTGGAAAGGATATCAGTAATCCGGGCGTGGTAGGGACACTTGGAATGCTGGTTGAGACAAGCGGGGTAGGGGCGCGGGTTGAGCTTGAAAAAATACCGGCGCCTGAGAAAATTGATTTTGTTCAATGGTTAAAGGTTCATCCTGCAACCGGCTTTATTGTAACTTCGCTGCCTGAGGATGAATCCAAAGTAGTTTCTCTCTTTGAGAACGCAGGATACAGCGCCGCATGTATCGGAAATATAGAGGATACACGCAGGCTTGATATATGCAGCGGTGGCGAGCGCGTGACGGTCTTTGATTTCAGGACAGATTCGGTGACCGGGATAACGCAATAAAAATTTCCATTATTACAACTCCGGTTTCTGCTCAATCTGCATGGGCGGACACTTTTTATCCGCATACGAGCAGAAGATGCAGCAGTCTCCTTCCTTTGGCGTCATAATGAACCCGCATTTCTTGCATTTATAAATGACGAGGCAGCTATCGGAAGGCATGGTCTCCTTGCGGGAGTAGCCGCATTTCGGGCAGGTCACGGTTGCTTCGTAGGATATTTCGGTCATGATTGGAAGTTTCTTGTTTTGCAATTCTAATTAGCGAAAGTGAATACAATTGAATAAAGTTGAATAATATTGAATAAAGTCGAATACAATCTGAATACAGAGCGAATACGTTGAATATAAATTGAATACATTGAATACGATTTGAAGACAGGCGGGCGAATATATGTTCATTGCTTTTTTGCTATATATATCCCGTCCACGACCCTCTCCATCCTCACGAATACATCCGCCCCAACCGGAATCCTATCAGCATCCACGACCGTAATTACCCTGTCGCGCGCAATAGCAAGCTTCTCCCCTCTCATCCATCCGGGTCCAACGACCTTGACCTTGACTTTTTCGTATCGCTTGAATACGCGGGGGATTGCTTTACACTCATGGCTTCCGAAATCCTGCGGCGCAAGGACAAGCTTTGTATGATATATTCTCTCCCATTCCCGCAGCCGCGAGTAGAACACTTCCCAGCTCATCGCCCTGATATCAGGCTTTCTTCCGTATTTATGGGGCAGGAATTTCTGTATCCCGAGAGCAGGCCACCGTTTTCCAGCCCCTATCCTGAGCGCTAACTCGATCAATTTCGGGATTTCTTCATCGTTAATTCCCGGAAGCCACACGGGCGCGATGAGAAGGTCGATATCCGTGTTTTTGGCAATGTACTCCGCGTTCTCAATAACCCGCTCAAGATCGTAGGAATCAGTTCCCGCAATCCTCTTTGCAAGCCCGGGGTCAAGGGATTCGATGGACATATTGATGCGCGAAAGCCCTGCTGCTTCCAGATTATCGATAAGCTTCGTGTTCAGCAGGGCTCCGTTGGTCTGCATGGAAACCACTTTGACGTGGCCGTTCCAGGACAGTCCTTCAACAAGTTCAATAAGCTGCGGGTACATCGCAGGCTCCCCGACCGTATCGACATGGGCCTCAATGTCCGTTATCTCCTTGTACGAGGCAGCCCATTCGAACGCAGAAAGCAACTGCGGCAGGTCCACCATGTATGCCGACATCCTTCTTTTTGAATGCGGACCTGCATCGGTTGAACAGAAAACACAAGATAAAGGGCACTCGCTGAAAGGGCGAACCTGCAGTACATTAGTTCCGCGATCGATTATCCCGAATGCGATACAGCCAAAAAGAGGGATATCCCTGATAAGTATATTATTACATTTTGCCATTTTTTACTATTATGCACTCCGTACACCGCTTTTTACCGCAGAACTGTTTTCCGTACTCCACTATGAGCGCATGGAATTCCTTGTACATGGGAACATCTTCTGGTATCGAATCTTCAAAAAGAGATTGCAGTTCCGGATAACCACCTTCGAGCCCCATACACCTGCAAATCCTCCTGGTATAAGCATCAATAACGAACCTTGGTTTATCTGCCGCGTACAATACGATGCTATCCGCCGTTTCCTCTCCCACGCCGTTCAGAGAAAGAAGCGCATCTCGGAGCTCATCGGCGGGTTTTTCAAGGATATCGGGATTTTTAAAGAAAAACATTGAGATATCCTTTAGCCTTCTCGCCTTCTGCCTGTAAAAACCTGTGCATCTGACCAGCTCTTCCAGTTTTTCCAGATTAGCTTCTGAGAGCGGCTCAGCATCCATCAATTCTTCTTCTTTAAGGTTTTTTATTGCCTTCTCCACATTCTCCCATTTGGTCTGCTGCGTCAGGATAGCCCCTGCCACTACCTCAAAAGGAGTATCTGCCGGCCACCAGTGCTTGTGCCCGAACTGACCAAGCAGTTTATTGTAAACCTCAACAAGTCCTGTTTTTTTTTGCTTTGCCGTCATAGAAACTTTACGCCGAGGTCAGAAAGCCCGTTGCGGATTGCAAGATTGATCAAAAATGGCGTCAGGGACTCGATCATAGAAGAACATCCCAGGTCTCCACCGTCAAGAGGACGGAGGTTTTTAATCTCCTTTGTCAGCTCCATCACTACCTTTTTTGCATCTTCATCATCACCGCAAATAACAACATCGTAGTCCAGTACCATGTCGGGAATTGCAAGCTTCTTTGCCGAAATATTATGATATGCTGAGACCACTTTCACGCTTTTCGGAAGAATATCTTTGATCTCAAGGGCTGCGCTTCCCTGTTTCGGGGGTGTGTATTTAAACAATTTGTTCTTTTTCATGGGGACTACAAGTGAAATGACGATCTGGTCTTTAAAACACGGTCTGAGAGATTTTAATAGTTCCATAACCCCCTGGTAAGGAACAGAGAGAACAACAACGTCCATATCTTTGATCCCCACCTCATTCGTGCAGCCTGTAATGCCGCAGCAAACTAACCCTTTCTCTAAAAGTGTCCCGGTATACTCATCCGCGGCTTTAACAGCCCTATCAACCTCGCGCGAGCATACTGAAATTTCATGTTTTCCGGACCATCGCACCGCGAAACCTTCTCCGATACTTCCTGTGCCACCCAGTATAGCTATTTTCATAACTCCTCCCTTTCTTTTAAAATTTTACGCATCATACGCATATCCTCTTTATGCATGGATACGATCAGATCGCTCAAGATCGCAAATATGAACATCTGGATGCCGATCACGATAAGAAGCGTTGCAAGTATCGTGAGGGGAACATGCGTTATATTCTTCAGCCACTCGTCCACCACATAAATACCAATAGCTACGCCGCTTATAGTTAAAAGTCCTCCTATCAGGTTAAAATAAAAAAGAGGATTGTGAGTTCGTGCAAGAAGATAAATGGTCGAAACAATCTTAAGTCCATCCCTCAAAGGTTGCAGTTTGGTGGCTGCGCCGCTCACTCTTGCAAAGTATGTTATCGGAACTTCAATTATTTTTAAGTCTTTTTTCACACACTCAACCGTTATCTCTGTTTCGACCTCAAAACCTGTCCTGTTCAGTTCTATCTGTTTAATCGCATCGATATTAAACGCCCTGTAGCCTGAAAGGATATCCTCAAGCCAGACGCCGTATGCAAACCCGAAAATCTTATTCAACAGCTTGTTCCCGAAAAGGTTCAAACGGGTGAATGCGCCTTTCTGGTAATTTGCAAACCTGTTCCCTATCACCTGATCGGCTACCCCTGCGACAACAGGTTCAAGCAGTCTATCGACTTCTTCAGGCAGATAGGTACCATCACCATCAATCATCACAACATATTTGCCCGTTATCACCCTGAATGCCTGGTTCACAGCCTGCCCTTTCCCTTTCCCGCTCTGTACTATCACTTTTGCTCCGGCATTTTCAGCTTTTTTTACAGTGTCATCAGTGCTGTGACCATCGATGACAAGAATATTCTGATATCCAAGGGACTTAAATCCTTTAACAAGTTCCCCTATTGTTTTACCCTCGTTAAGAGCAGGTATTAGTATGCAGGCATCTTCTTTATTCATTTTCCTTCTTATCCGTTCGTTTATATACTTAATATTTAGCGAGTTCTATTTAACTCCTACGTAAACAGTAACTATTCCGTAAGTCAGATTATAAAATTCAACATTTGCCATACCGGATTTTTTCATAAGTTCAACGAATTCATTCCTTTTAGGGAATAACATGACCGAAGAGGGCAAATAATCATACGCGCCACTGTTTTTCGAAACTACAGCACCTATGAGCGGCAGTACCCTTTTAAAGTAAAAATAGTACACGAATCTGAAAAACGGGTTTTCAGGTTGTGAGAATTCAAGTATAACCACTCTTCCTTTTTTTTTGACCACGCGGCTCATTTCGGATAACGCTTTTTTTATATCGGACACATTCCTTATACCGAAAGCAACGATGGCGCCATTGAAAGTCCCATCCTTAAAAGACAGGTTCTCGGCATCGTTCTGTACACAATAAATATTCGTTATGTTATTCGCCTTTATTTTCTGTGAGCATAATTGCAGCATCTCTTCGCAGAAATCCGAGGCGACGGCATGGCTTTTATTTGACGCTTCAATAGCCACATCGCCTGTTCCAGAACAGACATCAAGGATAAGCCCGGACGGCAGCTTAGAGACAGCGAACCTGCGCCAGTACCTGTCCCTTCCCAGGCTCAGCAGGTGATTGAGAAAATCATAGCGAGGGGAAATGCCTGCGAACATCTTCCGGATATATTCTTTCTTCTGCAACTGATACCTCGTTTACCTAAATGTTTTTGAAGGTTTAAGTATTGCGTTCATCGATAGTTTCTTTTAACAAGAAAAACAATAAGTACCCTGCATGGCAATTCACCCCATAGAATACCGCTACGGCAGCCCTGAAATGAAAGCTGTATGGAATGAAGAGACACGCCTTCAGAAGATGTTATCAGTTGAAGTCGCTCTTGCAAAAGCCGAAGCCTTAATAGACTATATCCCGGAGGGAGCGGATGAAAAAATAGCCGCCGGCGCCAAAAAAGTAAAACTTGACAGGGTCAAGCAGATAGAAAGCGAGATCAATCACGATGTAATGGCAGTGGTTCTTGCTCTTGCCGAGCAGTCAGAGAATGCGGGAAAATGGGTGCATTTCGGCGCCACTTCCAATGATATTCTGGACACGGCGACTGCACTTCAAATAAAAGATGCGATCCTGATATTAAGAAAAGAGACAGTTAAACTGCGCTCAGTACTTCTGGACACGGCTCTTTCTCATAAGAATACGGTTTGTGCAGGCAGGACGCACGGGCAGATCGGCATACCCACCACATACGGATTGCGTTTTGCGATATGGGCATCAGAGATGGACAGGCACATTGAGAGGCTTGACCAGTTGATGCCCCGTACTGTAGCAGGTAAAATGAGCGGAGCTGTGGGCACTCAGGCAGCCTTCGGAAAAAAAGGCATAGAGATACAGAAAAAAACGATGGAGCATCTCGGCATAGAAGCTGCGGATGTATCCAACCAGATAATCCAGCGCGACAGGCACGCCGAATTTATTATGTGGACGGCGAACACGGCAACCACGCTTGATAAGGTCTGCATTGAGATACGAAGCCTTGCAAGAAGCGAGATAGCGGAAGTCGAGGAGAGCTTCGGCAAAAAGCAGGTCGGTTCATCCACGATGCCGCATAAGCGCAATCCAATAAAATCAGAGCAGGTATGCGGGCTTGCAAGGATTATCCGTGCTATGGTTGAGCCCGAGCTTCTGAACAATACGCTCTGGGATGAACGCGACCTTACAAATTCATCGTGTGAGCGCGTCGTTTTTCCTGAAGCTTGCGTGCTTACGGACCATATAATACGCCTTACGGCAGGAATTATCCAGAACCTGCGTTTCTACCCTGAAAATATCAGGAAAAATCTTGAGCTGCTGAACGGGTTGAATATGGGTGAAGCCATAATGATCGAACTCAGCAAGAAAGGAGTCGGAAGGCAAGAGGCACACGAGATAGTCCGCCAGTGCGCCATGACTGCTCGGGAGAACAGGATTCACATGAAGGATTCTCTGCTTGGCAACGAAACGGTTTCCAAATACATGACAGAAGATGAGATTGTTAACATAATGAACCCGGATAATTATATAGGCACAGCGGTAGAACAGGTGGAATCCCTTGTAGCCAGGCTGAAAAAAAAGAAATAATGAGAAAAACTAAAGAGGATAAATAATTGTTAAGAAAAGCCACAATCAAAGACGTTGAAAAAATGTGGAAGCTCATAAACAGTTACGCGGATAAACGTGTAATGCTTCCCCGCTCGTTAAGCGAATTATATGAGAATCTCAGGGATTTTTACGTGGTCATAGAAAATGAACAGTTGGTTGGCTGCGGAGCGCTTCATATCACATGGGAAGATTACGGCGAGATACTGTCCCTTGCGGTCGAACCTTCAAGAGTGAGACAGGGCATAGGCTCAAGCGTACTCGTCGCATGCGAGGATGAAGCCAGAATGCTGGGGTTAAATAAGCTGATCACGTTGACGTATGTGCCTGAGTTCTTTGAAAAACGCGGCTTTGTCAGGGTGAAAAAAAGCACGCTGCCGCATAAGATATGGAGCATGTGCATCAAATGTCCCAAATTCCCTGAGTGCGATGAGATACCGCTTGTGAAAAAGATAAGTTGAATTACGAAATCAGCTCCGGAGAATGATGATTCATATCCTTGAAGGTACGATATTCATAGACGATGTGGAAGGTTTCCTTGATAAGATCAAGAAAATAAGTAAAGAAAAAAACATAACTATTCAGGCGCTGGATGCAGATAAGCTGGCAGGAAAGGAGCATATAAGGTTCGCGGTTGAAAAAGCAATGAACTCTTTCAAAGCCGGCACAAATATAGCGAACGACCTTGCAAAAGAAATAATGCTTTACACTGCAGGAACGCGGCAGATAAGCAAGGCGATGAGGCTTGGGATACATAAAGGGGAAAATAATATTGCGCTTGTTGCTGTGGGGGAGGAGACGGATTTATCCGCATTTAATGAAATAAAACCGGGGCAAGTAATAGAGTATAATGAATCCAAGAGAGAAGCGATTATGAAAGTTTTCAATATCACGCGAGAGGAAATCGAAGCTGTGGAAGAGGAGAAAATTTCCGAGCTTGTGCTTGAGAGGGTTGCGCTCGTGGATGTAATTAAATAATAGACTGCGGTTCAATTATCAGTCCGATTCTATCCGGGATTCTTCCCTCTTTTTCTTGTACTCTTTGATATCTTTTATAATTTTCTTATCAATTGTTCCAGACTCTGTCATCTTCACGGGGTCGAGTATTTCATTCAAATACATTTCGGGGATGATATCCCTTTCAAGTATTACCTGCTTCAGGGATTTATTTTCATGCAGAGCGGTCTTTACAAGCTCTGCCGCGTTCTCATAACCGATATAAGGATTAAGCACCGTTGCCAGAACCAGACTGTTCTCAAGAAGCTGGGCGCATCTTTTCTCATCCACTATTATTCCAGATACACAATCTTCCCGAAACATCCCTATTGTATTTGTTAAAAGCTCGATGCTCCACAACAAATCAAATGCGATAAGCGGTGTCATTACATTCAGTTCCAGCTGTCCGGCTTCTGCTGCAACCGCAACAGCATGATCGTTGCCTATGACCTGGAAGCAGACCATGTTAACAGCCTCGGCGATGGAGGGATTGATCTTTCCCGGCATTATGGAAGAACCGGGTTCGACCTCAGGCAGGATTATCTCTGAGATGCCTGCTTTTGGTCCAGAATTAAGAAGGCGGAGGTCGTTTGAGATCTTGCTAAGTTCGATGGCGAGTATCCTCAGCGAATTTGACATCTCCACAAACCCTGCCATGCTCCATGACATCATGATACTGTTGCCTGGATAAAACTCAAGGCCGGTCAATCCATTTAACTCTGAAATTATTGTCTTTTTGAACTCAGGATGCGTGTTAATACCAGTCCCGGTGGCAGTTCCGCCAATGCTGATTTCAAGCATGCTGTCTTCTGCTTTATTTATTCTCTCATTGCATTTTTCCAGAGAGGAGGCATATCCGTCGAAAACCTGACCGTATCGTATCGGCACGGCATCTTCAAGATGTGTCCTTCCGACCTTGATAACATTATTATATTCCTCTGCTTTTGCATGGAATGCAAGAGTTGTTTCTTCAAGTTCCCTGATAAGAGCGGGTAAAGCCAAGAGCACGCTTATTCTAATTGCCGTCGGTATCACATCATTGGAAGACTGTGCCATATTGACGTGGTTATTGGGATGAACGATATGGTAATCCCCGGGCTTTCCGCCCAGTTTTATTATAGCCGCATTGGCAATGACCTCATTGGTGTTCATATTAAAAGGGGTGCCGGCGCCTGCCTGGAACACATCGAGTATGAACTGGTCCCTGTATTTTCCTTCGATAACCTCGGAAGCAGCCTGTACGATTGCGTCTCCGATCTTTCTATCAAGCATGCCGAGTTTCATGTTCGCAAGAGCCGCGGCTTTTTTGATGAGCGCTATTGAGCTTATGAATTCGGGTTTTGCCCGCAGCCCGCTTATCTGGAAATTATGGGAGGCGCGCGTTGTGAACGCTCCGTAGAGGACATTGTCCGGGACTTCTATTTTGCCAAGGCTGTCTTTTTCAATTCTGCCCATAAATATCTGATACTGTCCTTAACATATTAAATAATGTCGATTTGTAAGATTAACCCATTTTTACAACGATTTTTGTGTCGAAACTAATGAAAAGAAGCGTTTATAATTTTTATCTTGTTTGTTTATGAAAAATATCTGAGATAATTAAAAATCATTATATAATAAAATAAGTATTTTAATAAATAATTTATCTATTTTTGAGTGATTTTTTAATATATGAGGATTTGTAAACGCTTATCATTATCTATCATCTGAAATCAGAATAGATTATTGATTTCATGGGCTTTCATTCTTGGTTTGATGCCTACACCATGTACGCTTGGTTGTAACATCACATTTTCACTTTCATAAGCAATATGAAAAGATGAGATTAAAGTATAGATGGAATGATATTAGAATTAGAAATTTGGTACCTAAGATTGAGCGGTGAGTGGTAAAAAAGAATATTATGGAACGGTAATCATTTATAGTATTTGGAGTATCCAAGAGGTAAATGAATATATCTAATATAACTTTGAATAATTTATCAAATAATACATCACAAAATTTGAGCTCGGATAATTTATTAAATAAGACTATTCTATCACAAGATCCGAAATTAAGTAATTTATTAATTAATAACTTCCCATCAATACTAGTCATGACCTTTGCAGCACCTGGCATAGCACTAACTATTTTGAACGGAAAATTAAAAAATGGTGTTTCTACAGACGGTAGAGAAGTAAAAATAATTCATAAATCAATAGGGTATATTTATTTTTGGTTAATGCTGAATGTACTTTTTTTACTATATATACCATTTAATCCAAATTTTCTTTCATATAATCAGGCACTTACATACTATTCAATAAGTGGGCTTCTTTTGGCCTTAGCTAGTCTTTTTCTATCTTTAAGGGATTCGATAGTAACGTCGTGTAGGTATATATGTGATGATTTATTGAGTCTATATAATAAATTATTACAATTTAAATATTATGTCTCTACTAAGTTCCAACTAATGAAGAAATCAATAGTGAAGTTTATTAAGCATATGAATGATGGTTTATTGATTCTATATAATAAACTGCTACAACTTAAATCTCATATCTCGCCCACGTTTCAACTCATATTCAGCAAGTTTCGAGATAAATCCAAGCAAATTTATTTTCAATTTCTGGCATTGTCCTAATTTAGAATACTTAATTTACAATTAAAAAACTCCTCCCAACTCCATTGATGATGCTCTAAACCTTCAATCATCGCAGGAGTTTCACTTTTTGTCAACTTATCCATAAAATT
>CABMIB010000004.1 GCA_902386135.1 uncultured archaeon | reverse complement strand
GTCCCGGAAGCTTTCTCTTCCCTGGTGAAAAGCTCTTTTGCACCATCTGTGCACAGTCTGACGTGTTGTATCAAACAGACCTGCAATAAAGCTTTTATTGTACCCCTTCCTATGTAACGCTGCGAAAGACGTTCGCAGCTCAGGGGTGGTTCTTAGCATAAATTTTGCCCCTGAGACTCTCAATCAGAAATGAGGTGATAAGTGTAACGTTTAGAGGTTTACTTTACACAATCTCAAGAAAAATATAATAACCCATGAAAACCGTTTGTATGCTATGAAAATTGCTGTTGTATTTGACAGTGCAGGAACACTGCTGCGCATGTACCGCGTGGCGAAAAACATAAAAACCGGAGAATACCTGCACGAGCTTGTCTCAACCGAGTTCGTCGGGAAAAAGCCATACTGTGCCATCCTGGTAATGCAGGTTGATTCAAACAAACTCGTTAACTGCCCGCCGGACATGCTTATTTCGGATTTTATCAGGAAATACAATATCGACATCGAGGTCGGTTGCTCAAGGGCCCTGGTAGATAAAGCCACGGCCGAATCTGTTGTTGGAAATGATACAATAGCTACAATGAAAGACCTCCAGGACGTAATGGCTGTTGTCAAAAGTAAATGCAGGGACATTTTCTATATGGGCGTTGGGCTGATAATCGACGTAGAAACAAATAGCATCCCGTATGTCATCTGCACGGGCGGAAGAGTATATTCCAACACACCTCTTGTGATAAGAACCCTTACCGAGAAAGATGTTGGGATATATATTGCATCAGGCGACAGCATGCGGAATCTCTCAGCGCTTGCCATGAATGTGTGCTTACCCCTGCAATGCGTGTTCGAGATAGCCACGCCAAGGAAAAAAGAAGAGATAGTGAAGAGCCTGAAACGGCAGTATGATAAGGTTATCATGGTAGGCGACGGGATCAACGATGTTCTTGCAATGCGCGCCGCTGACCTGGGGGTTTTATCGATACAGCAGACCGGGAAGTGTCCGCCCAGGCTTTGCGAGGAAGCTGATGTGGTGATAAGGGATATCAAGGAGATAATCGGGATTATTGAGAAATATATTTCTTAAACATGCAACATGAATAGCGATTCCCAGGTCCCATTTTTTAAAATTTATTCCCGAATGGTTTATAACCTCGCTAATTTTTTATACTATCATATCATAAAAAGGCTGATTAATCTGGTAGTGGTATCGAAACATAACCGGTGAGAGCATCTATAAGGTAAAAAATGGTCAGGCGTGGAAACAGGATACCGTTTTTAATGGCAGTACTTACAATAGCATTGCTGATGGCGCTCTTCCTGATAGTCGTAGCCCATGCCACGACCCCTGTCAGTGCGCCGGCATCCCGCTTTGTCTGGGAGCCTGGAGAAAACCTGACACTCGCATGGACGCCTGCGAATTTTGATGGGTTCTATTACGATGCAGATAATAACGCAGGTAATGAATCCCTCACCATAAAGCTTGATAACATAAAAGACAGGACTATCCCATATAACGGAATTGTATATTCTACAACGGCTGGAACAGCCACTGCCAGATACAGACCGTTCGGGGAATATGCTGTTATCGGGTTCATGGGAGAAAAATACCTGGCAGGATATCCAAAGGGTAAGAGCAATATCACAACCACCAGCGGAATAAACCTCAGCTCGCTCCATAAAATACTGATCGATGAACGCGCCAGTTATACACTGGTAAGGGGAAGCAACCTGGCCATGAGCGATGGTTATGTCCTTGAAATCCGAGATGTGAATGTAACTGGCGCTGAAGTTACGTTTTCACTCAAGAAGGACGGAATTGGGGTAGATACAAAGACCGTCGATGCCGGGAAAAATTATATTTATGAGATACAGGACCAGCCGGTTATTGCAGTTCATGTTGATTCTGTTTTTGAAGAAAAAGAAACAGTTTCTGTTACAATAAAAGGTATATTCCAGGTATCAGATTACTACACGCCGGTCAACAAAGGGGATATATTCGGAGTGATGAAAGTAACAAAAGTTTCCGATACGGGCATTACAATGAGAAATACGGCTGTTCCTGTAGGTTTAAAGCCGGGCCGCATTATCGAAATTATTGGGGGTATAAAACTAAAAGTAGCTGACTCGAATACTTTCAGGGTTCATTTATTTTATGATTGGTACAATGAAAAAAATGAGCGCAGGGGAGCTACAGGTTCAAACGACCTTACTGCATGGGACGGTCTGAATTATGCAGGATTCTGGTACGACATCGACTCGGGTAATTATTCAGAAGCACTTGAGATAACAAACATGTCGGGCAGGAGGATACCGGCGGGGGGTCTCTCATACACAAGTTATAAGATTCGGGTGCCATATGCTTATACTAAAATAAAAGGTAAGAAACCACCCGCAGTAGACGGGCAGTACATCATGTTTAGCCTGGGCGGAATTAAATATGCTGTACAAAATGACGGGCTTGCAAGGATATTGATAGCGCATGGAGATAGCTTTTACGACAAAAAGACACTTGTTGACGGGGAAACGTGGGAACTGGGTGAAGGATACGACCTGACGGTCAAGTCCATCGATGCAGCAAGCTCTCCAAGAACGGCGCGGCTGGTGCTCAGAAGGAATGGTGTTGAGCTTAATGATGTATTGCTAATGAGTGAAAATGTATCTAAATATGCTGTGCCTGGAGAAAACGGGACGCCAAAATTTAGCACATACCTTGATGCAGTTTTTGCAGGTGCCACGATTGATATGATACAGTTGCGGTACACCTGGTTCGTATCGGATAATGTCACTCAGATAAAAGAAGGCGACAAGTTAGGTGTATTCAATGTCACGGTCGTAGAACCTGAGAGGATTGTATTAAAGAACAGGAAACCTATCGACCTGAAAGCAGGAAGCAGCATAAACCTTTTCGGGAATCTCAGCTTTTTTGTTGAGAATTCGGATGAACTCAGGTTCTATCCGACCAGTATGGCGGGTAAACAGGTGACGCTTGAAGAGGTTACTGTAGAGGCGATGCCGGATATCCCCGATGCGACGGCTACCGTTACGACCATTCCGGCAGAGAAACAGGCAGAAAAGGCTACAGGGTTTGAGGTTGTTACGGCGATAGCGGCGCTTCTGGCAGTCAGCATTTCAGGGTGCAAAAAGAGAAGAACATGAGCTGTACTTTAAAGCTGCAATGAACACTGTTACGAGGGATATTAGTGGACTATCTCACAGTCAGTAAAATAATAGAAATCCATGATGAAATTATAAAGGAATATGGAGGAACCAGGGGACTACGGGATGAGGGGACGCTGGAATTATTGGTTTATAAGGCAAATCGTGGTAAAACCATTTTTAGGCGGGCTGCTTTAATATTATATATAATCGCTTCAGCGCATCCATTTTTCGATGGGAATAAGAGGAGCGCCATCATGACAGCAGAAAACGTACTTGGAACGGAGGGATATTTTCTGAATGCAGAGGCTGAAGAGATTACCAATTTGATGCTAAAAATAGCAAAATACGAATGTTCTGTAGAAGCTATAGAGGGCTGGCTAAAAGAAAAAGCTCAGAGATTACATATTAGCTAGCATTCTGAGAGCTTTATCGTGCCGGCGCATGGATTCTTTCAGGAGCTTCTTTTCTTCAGGAGTTAACCCCATTTCCCTTTCTGCGACTATTGTGGGCTGGGGCGAAGTGCCTATAAATTCCTGACTTTCTTTTTTTGAATACTTCTCCATGGTATGTTTTAATTGGTCATCATTGTATTTAAGATATGCTTATTAATCTATACCACGTACTTCATAAAGGGAGTATGAAAGCAAAAAACACAACTAAAGAGCGCTTTCTTATAGAGGGGACAACCGCGCTAATAAAGCGTCTGGGATATGCAAATGCAGTGCGATTTATTTCAATTCTGGGTGGGAAAGGCGATATGGTAGAGGAGATACGAAAAAGACGGGAAAGTGAAAGTATCGAAGATATTGTGAAGAGAATTAGAAGCAAAACTGGCTCTTAAGATATTTTTAGCGCCCAATCCTATCACGGCAAATTCCCTTCCCCGCTCAACTCATGCTGCCGCTCGATATTCATCTGGATAAGTATCTCAAAAACCCTCTTCACTGATTCCCCGTCAAGCCCTCTCTCGGTCGCTGCGTTCGCCACCCTGTCCAGCACCACCCTGTTCTGCTCAACATCATTTATCGGCATGCCAAGAGCCTTTTTAGCATTAAGCACGTCCTTTGCCAGCGCAGTCCTCTGCTCGATAAGGTTGAGTATCTGCGCATCAAGTTTTTCTATCTTCTCTCTGACCTTTTTTAGCGGCATGTTTATCCACCGGTATGTCCACCCGTATTATTTACCTTAGTCCTTATGATTCTTCCGCCTATCTTGCTCCACACCGGCTCAAGCCTGTCAAGCTGTTCCGGAGCCCCAAGAGCTGTGTATGCCGGCCCCGTGCCTGAAAGGCTAACACCCTCAATACCCGCCTCAAGCGCTGCCATTATGGGCTCTGTGCTGAATCCGAGCGCGGCGCAGTACAGGAAGCCGTTCAGGGTCATGGCTTTCTCGTAATTTCCAGCCAGTGCTTCCTTATAAGCCATCTCCACCCAGGGCGCTACAAGCCGCGAGCGCGCCACGTTGGTACCTGAACTAAATACTTTTTTCTCAGGAGCAAGGATAAGCACCTCAGAATCGCGCTCCACCCTTCTTATAAGCTCCTTTTTCTTATTATCGGTGATCACGAATCCCCCAAGCATCGAAGCGCATGCATCATCGAATGCGCCTGTGATTGTCACCTTTGCATCAAGCGCCGCCTGTACGCCGATCTTTACAACTTCAAGCGTATCGAGCTTTTCCCCGAGTGCGTCAAGGGTCGCAAGGACTGTTGCATTTGCTGCCGCACTTGAGCTTTTAAGCCCGCTTGCAATGGGGATCTCGCTTTTTGTCGACACATTGGCGCCGCAATCCGAGCCGAATCGAGAAAGGGTAAGCTCAACACAGCGCTCGATAAGTGTGGTATCCCCTCCCTCTTCGATATACCCCTGTATCTTCTTAGAATCCGTAAGCGTCACTTCAGCCTCGGTACGCAGGTCAATGCCAAACGCTGCCCCTTTCCACGTTGCTATCGCATTTATTATCGTTCCTGCCCCGAGGGCGCAGGCGTATCCTGTTTGCTTCATATCACCTATTTACCTGCTTGATCTTATCATGCAATGTCCTCAGTTCTTTTAGCACAAGTTCCCTGGTAAACTCAACCGGATTATCCTTCCGGTCGTATTTACTCAGAAGCCAGTCCACATAATCAAGCTCTTCGATTGCGGATTCAAACTCCGGAGTATAATTGGTGAGTTCATTAAGCGGTATCACTATAGCCGTCCCTTTTTCTGTCCTCTGCTCGATGCCGTTTACCACGATAATAAAATTGTACTTCTGGAAACCAAATGCCCTGGCAATGTTCCTGGCAATTCCCTTTATCTGCTGCGCCCTCTTCGCTTCCAGGTTCTTATACATTGTTGTGGAATCTTTATATTCGATAAATAACATCGCCTCATCGTTCCAGAGAATGGCGTCAAACTCCACCTTATTTGCCATGTTCTTGAACGCCAGCACGTTAAAAAGAACCCCGCTGCACCACTGGAGATTTAAATTGCTGCGCATCGCCTGCTCGGAGCTCTGGACATCGGGGCGTAATTTAAGTGTATAAGGTTCAGCTTTCAGTTCCATTATTGACACTTCATCTGTTATTAATCAAATGATCTCCATCCTTACAGTCGTAAAGACAGGCCCGCGTGTATCTATCTTCCGCTTGTTCCCGGTTATATAACGCTGCGCTATCGGGTCTATCCTGATATTTATCTCGGACGGTACCTTGATAATTCTCACACGTGTTTCGCAGCCTTCGCCTTTTTGGGCAGCGACCTCTATATCTCTTGCGCAGCGTGCGGCAAATGCGTCGATGTATCTTATGCCTGTGCTTGTCCCGTTATTGAAAGCATCGTCCCACCTGGATGTCCTCGGCAGCCCCAGGATATCGTTTTTGTATGAAATGACCTCGTTCATCGCAGCAGGACCGCAGAGTTTCGTATTCTCCTCGGGTTCTACGATTTTTACCCTGATGTTCCTGTCGAATAACTGCCCCTCCCAGACTGTAAACTCGCAGGGGCTCTGGGTGCTGCCGTACTGTTCGCAGGCTCTGGTTATAGCTTTCTGTATCTCTTTTCCTGCCTCTGTCGCGGGCACGTCTTCCACGTATATCATGGACGCGATATCGCTATCGGATAATGTCCAGTTGGTCTTATACTGGAACTGCGGATAAGTAAGCGCGCGAACATCCATTGAATCATGCAGTATCATCGCCAGCCGCTCAACACCCATGCCCAGGTTCATCACAGGGTAGGGGATATTGTACTGCGAGAGCGCAGACGGCGAGTATATGCCGAACGTCGCAACCTCGACCCAGCCGTCCTTGTATTTTGTCTTTGAACCCACAAGTTTCGGGTGATAGGCGAATACCTCTGTCTGGGTGTCGGGCACATAATACTTGCTTCTCTTGTCATCGGGCCTGAACTTGAAGTTAGAGAAACCGAATTGGGACAATAACCCTGCTGCTACGGCTTTCCCATCTTCTATGCTAACATTTTCGTCCATTATGACGCATGACGCTGAATAATAAGCCATAAGGCGCGTTGCGTCCTCAGCCTGTTCGCGCCGGAAGCACCTGTCCACTGAAAAAAGCCGAAGCGGCGGTGCCCGATAGTCGCACATCTCACCAAGGCTTATGAACCAGCCGGAGGTCATATGGCTCCGAAGCGTATTCTGGGAGCATACGGGAACGAGTGTCTTGAATTCCGGGAACACCCGGTCGATCATCACTGCCACCTTTGAGTCTGAGACCTTTAATTCGGCTGCTATCTCAGGTACAAGGTCATCCCCTTCGATCTCGCCTTTCTTGTAAGCATGGAGTATCTGCCTTATCTTTTCCACTCCTTCATCATTTAAGTCCCCCAGGATGCTTTTTATCCCCTCTATCCTCTCATCCGATATCCCTACGTTCGGTCGTGGAAGTCCGCCGATATAGAAGCAGCGGTCAAGAACAGCGAGCGCCTCGTATCCGAACTGCTTGTGGATATCCCTGTCTTCCACTATGATGGGGTTCATGAACTCTTCAAAACCGAGGCGCATGTACGTTTCACGCAGGCGCTGGATGGTGTCGAACACCGGGTGGGGTTTGCCGTACTTTAATGCAAATCGCGGGTACTTTTCATTGACTCCGGGATTGGAGACATATTTACTCCCATCGTTCCATGCAGCGTCGAAATCTCTCTTTGTTGCTTCTTTGATCTCATCAGGATTGAATTTCATGTTTTTACCTTTCTCCGGTAACCGGGTTTATGAACCCACCTCTCATCATCATATCAACAAGAACAAGCGCCACCATAGCTTCTGCCACAGGCACGATGCGCGGCGGTATTGAGGGGTCATGGCGTCCATGGATATTTATTTTTGTTTCATCCATACTGCTCATATCGATGGTGCATTGCTCCTTTGAGATCGAGGGTGTGGGTTTTACGGCAATCCTGCATATAATCGGCTCGCCGTTGCTTATCCCTCCAAGGATCCCGCCAGCATTATTGGTAAGCATCCCGGGTTTTCCATCCTTAATAGTTACAGGATCGTTCATCTGGCTCCCTTTCATAACTGCGGATTTAAAACCCATCCCTATCTCAACCCCTTTTACGGCACCGATGCTCATCAATCCCCTGGCAAGCTCTGCGCTGAGTTTATCAAAGACCGGTTCGCCTACGCCCGCAGGGACTCCAAGGCTTATTATCTCCACTACTCCGCCAACGCTATCGCCTTCGCTTCTTACGGCCTGGATCATCGCGTACATCTCAACAGCCGCTTCCGGGTCTGCGCACCTCACAGGATTTTTTTCAGTGTTCTCACGTATCTCTTCTATACTGACTGGTTTTGCGCAGATGCCTCCCAGTGCCGCTACATGGCCAAGTATCTCAATTCCGTGACTGGAAAGAATTTTCTTTGCAACCGCGCCTGCTGCAACACGTCCTATGGTTTCCCTTGCAGATGACCTTCCCCCTCCGCGCCAGTCACGGATGCCGTACTTTAACTCATACGTCAAATCCGCATGTCCGGGTCGCGGAGTGTTGCGAAGCTCTTCATACTTGCTTGAATCAACATCCCTGTTCCTGACTATTATGGATATCGGCGCACCTGTTGTTTTTCCCGAAAATACCCCTGACAGGATCTCCGCTTTATCTTCCTCTTTCCGCTGCGTGGTTATATCGCTCTGCCCGGGACGGCGGCGGTTCAACTCCTTCTGTATATCAGCCTCGCTGAGTTGCATACCTGAAGGGCATCCGTCAATCACCACACCTGCTGCAGGGCCGTGGCTCTCGCCCCATGTTGTTATACGGAACAGTGTGCCAAAGGTATTTCCAGACATGAACCTTAATTAAGTTTGATTGTCTATATAACTACTTGGAATATTACAGTTACGATTTATTACATGAGATATAATGATCGAGATATTTGTAGATCCTGAAAAATGTACTGGATGCGGGGAATGCATCAGGGTATGCCCGAAGGGTCCGAGGATATATCGTATCATCGAGAAAAACGGCAAAAAAGTCGTTGAGGTCGTGGATAAGAGTTTCTGCATCGGCTGCACTACATGCGTGATGGCGTGCAAACCGAAAGCGATACGGCTTGAGCGGAACTGGTAATTTTCATAGTATATAACTGAGCCACAGAGACGCTGAGGTACAGAGACCATTGCGGAGCATCAAAAGCTAAATCCTTTACTTCAATCTCCGTGTTCTCTGCGTCTCAGTGGCAAGTTTTTTGTAAGCCACAGAGGCGCTGAGGCACAGAGAGATTTTTTTGAGATATTTCTCTATATCTCAGTAGCTACTGTTTTTTATGCATATCACGAAATTTAGGATACTACCAAATTCACAGCACTGCGATAGTATGTTAATCCTCTCATTTCATTTAACAACCGCGTCCCTCATATTCACCCCGAAAACCTGCGTAATCCCGCATGCTGCCCATGCGTTCAGCGCCCATGCGAGGCTTATGAATATGGGCAATCCTTCCCTGAACGCGTAGCTCCACAGCCCGCTCACCGCGCCGAGCAGTTCCATGGAACCGCCCAGTGCGACCGCAACGATCGCGAAGGCGAAGTTCCATTCCAGACCCTGCCTGTTATTATAGAAGAGGCTCAAGACGGCGAACCCAACATACATCGCAATGACCTGCGGCGTAGCAAGAGCAGAATAGCCCTCGAATACCATAAAAACCGCAAAAGCGAGAATGATCAGAGCAGCCGGGAAAATCCTTAATCTCTTACCTTTGAGGTTCATGAATGCAAATATACGCTGAAGATATGATGTAATCCCCAGTATCGTAATAATAAAGATAGGGGTTGAGAACAGCGCGAAAAACGGAGGCGCGCTGCCATCGATATAATGCCACATGCCTGCCAGCACGGCGTACCGCTCCACAGCGTATGATACCAAAATCGAAGCTAAAGATATTGAAACGAGATGCTTCGTCTTCATTCTTCTCGCGAATATGGCTCCGAGAACGATAGCAGCTAGGAAACCAAGCGAGAACTCAAGCGAGGATTTAGCGATAAATCCTTCTGAAATGAAGCCTATAACCGATAAAATCGCAAGGACGATTACAATACCCAGGTTAATTCCCTTTCTTTTTTTACTCTCCGGCGTGTCAGGTTTTTTGTCCATCGTCCATTTGATGACATCGTTGAGTATCGACAGGAACCCCGGAGTGAAATATTTAATCAGCGGCAGCCTTGATGCATCGAACAGGAAGACATCCGAGCCCATATTGAAGAAGGTATCCCATCCCGGGATTTGAAGCAGCATATGAGTGCTTTTTACGTAGAGCTTCGCGACATCAGGGTCCGGAAGATTCCATTTGCCGTCTGAAATATGAGGGGGCAGGGATGAAGGATCAAATTTCACAGAAGCATCTCCAAGCCCTCTCTCATGAGCAAGCTTGAGGTGGTCAATCTCCCGGACAGGGTTCTTATAACCCATGAGCTGCGCGGCTATCGCGTCTGCTGTTACCACGCTGTTGGAAGCCACGATGGTGCGAAAATCAACCGGCTCACAGGAGAGCGGACCGACCGTCTCGCCGCCTATAGTGCCGTCTATGATAGTAAGATTGGGCGTGAAAGCACGGTTTACCCAGTATATCACTTCGTTTATACCGAGCTTGTGGTATTTTGCTTTATCAATCTCAGGGAACGTGCCGTACATGTTTTTCATCCCGAGGGTAACGCTTGTCATCATGTGCGTCTTCATGGCAGGTATGGAGATTATCACATCAGCGTTCACGATCTCTTTTGAAACGCGCTCTCTCTGTAGCAGGCTATCCTCGCCAAAGTTAAAATAAACTATTTTAGTGTCAGAGAGATTTACAAGCTTCACTCCCTTCTGCGCAGCCCATTCGATCCAGCCCTCGTCTTTTGCGTTGCTCCAGAACTTTGTCCAGACCATGTCGGCATCGCAAATGAAGGGTTCCCCTCCGGCCTCGCGCACCATGTCAACTACATACCCGGCAACTTCTTTTGTCGTAAAAGTCCCGACCAGTTCTGGCACTCCCCCGCATATGTTCACCTTGACCATGACGTTATCGCCGCGTTTCACGAAGTTCTGCATCCCGCCCAGAGCTTCGACAGCAGCCCTCACAGCCTGCCCGGGATCGTTAATGTCGCGCCCGTTATCCGGGTAGCGGACAACAGAATATTTTAGCGGGGCGCTGTTCCTGTGGCTTTTCACGTCCTTGTAAGAATAAACTTCTTTTGAGAACCTCCTGCGCTTGGAAAGCATAAGCACAGCGGCATAACCAAAGTATATCCATAGAGGATAGAGAACAAAGAGAAAGATCACAACGAGCAGCGGGACATCTTTTTTGTAAATGCCTGTAATGTCCGAGTGGAACATGAACTCGGAGCCGCTCATGTTATTGCAGATTATGGGGAAAACGCAGCGGAAAGTATCTGTATACAGCAGCAGGCTGAACAATATGAATGAGAGCACTATGAGCAGGCCAATAGTGATTCTGGCAAGCCTCTCCATTTTCAGTCTGTTGCCAACAAAATAAAGTAAAACTCCAAGAACGAATAGCGCAGGCGGGTCTAACAGGAAACTCATACCATCACCGCGGAGTAAACGGCAAATACTCTATTTATAATTTTCCATGAATTGTTTTTCTCATTTTTAAAATTGCGGCTACCGATGTATTATGAGAGTTTCATCTTAGATTTCAATATAACAGGCCATAAACGACCATCCCTCTCCTGAACCTCGATATGCACCCCGAAAATGCTGCTAAGCACGTCATCTGTCAGCACCTCGTTTTTGGCGCCCTGCTCCACAACCCTGCCCTGCCGCAGAGCCAGCGCATGTGTTATCGCTGGTACTATCTCTTCGATATGATGGGTGATGTATATCAGTGCAGGACCGCCTGGCGAAGCGCCCATTCTCTGCACGGAGTCCAGGAGTTCTTCTCTTGCTTTAAGGTCAAGACCGGCGCATGGCTCATCCAGCACGAGCAAGCTTGGTTCTGGCATGAGCGCCCTGGCTAGGATGGTTTTCTGCTGTTCCCCGTTTGAGAGCGTACTGAAAGGGCGGTCTGATAACCCGGATAATCCGAAAAAATCCATTAACTTATCCGCACGCTCCCGGTCTTTCGAGCTCGGGGATTCGTACAGGCCGATGCTGGCGAACTTCCCTGATAGCACGATATCCCTTACCGGTTCCCGGTCATGCAACATATCCCTTATCTCCGAGCTGCATTCGCCTATAAACCGTCTCAGTTCCCTGAGGTCGGTGGCACCGAACCTTCTCCCAAGCACTATGGCCTCTCCTTCGGAAGGCTGGTGGTAGCCGTTGATTATGCTTACGAGGCTTGTCTTGCCCGAACCGTTAGGTCCTATTATAGCCCAGTGCTCCCCCGGATTGATATGAAGGGATACATCATAAAGAATGGCTGTGCTGCCCCGGATGAAGGAGACCCGGTTCAGGCGGACGATAGGACTTACGGACATGGTGTTTTCATCTGTGTCCGGGAATATAGTTCTTTGTACTGGGTGCAATTGATATGAAGCCTATAAACGGCTTTCGTCTGGGGTATATAAGTGATTGGATTAAAGAGGAGACAGGTTGGCGGTAAAAAAGGTTAGTCGAGGGTCGAAGCAGTATTTTGAGGCTGTGCCGCCAACCTTATACCATACTCTGGCTACACAAAGGTATAATCGCAGTTGATAAAAATCGTGCTAACAGCAAAAACGAGGTTAATCCGTCACTTCCCTTCTAAGCAGCAGATATGCTGTCCCGAGCCCCGCAACCCCATACAGCAGAAGCGGCAGCAAATAGCCGGTAATCGCCAGGAACCCTTCCTGGTATATAAGCACGGACTCCAGCGCCCTGATGCCCATTGTTATCGGAAGCGCGCCGCCCAGCCTGACCATCAATGCGGGCATGCTCTCAAAAGGAAAGAAAATACCGCACAGGAACAGCATTGGGATGCTGAGCACCAGGGATAGGAGCATTGCGGTGTTCTCTGACTCCGCGAACGTTGCAAGCGCCATCCCGATACCGATAAAGGATACGGAATATGCAAGGATCACAAGGAACAGCAGTCCGAGCTGGTCCACAGGTACAACGATCCCATAAAATATGAAGGCCACGATTATCAGGATAATCCCCTGGAGGAGGGCAATAAGGACAAGGGCGGATATCTTTGCTATTATAAACCCTTCAAGTGACAGGGGTGTCAGCAGTGTCCGTACCAGGGTCTTTTTAGACCGCTCCTGGACTATGGTTATGGATGCAAGAAGGAATGATACGAACATCAGCACGATGGATATAATCCCGGGCATAAGGAAGTCAAGATAAGACCTACCCTTGAATACCGCGTCCTGCTCAAGTTTGACAGGCGAGGCAATAACAGCGGGCGACCGTGCTATTACCTCTCCTAATACGTCCCCGGTCCTGTCGATATCGGAGACGAGGCCTGCCGTACTGTTGGCCATATCGGAAGCAAGGCTGTTCATCTGGATAGAGACGTTGGTCGACCTGGTTTTAACATTTTCCAGGGAAGCGATGGCATTTTCGATGTTCATGATATTCCCGTGGATATTTGAGATCTCAATCGTGTAATTGCCGATAGATTCCTGCATATTTTGGAGCCTTATATCGGCCCTGTTCAGTTTTTCGTGCAATTCGGCACTTTTCTGGGCTATGTTCGCAAGATTATTATAAAGTGCCCTGATGCGTCCTGTCCTCTCAAGCATCAGCGCCCTTGTATCCTGTATCTGCCGGATTGTGCCTGCAATGGATATGCATTGCGGCGTTGAGGGGTCGGAACAGGTATTGTTGTATGTATTCTGCAGGTCAGTTTGGATCCCAAGCAGTGCAGCATCGGTCGAATCGATGTTATCAATCACGAATTTGAGGTCATCTCTTAATTCCACGGAATCATTGTATATCTCACTCACGTTATTGTCCAGTTCCCTCAGTTCTTTACGCGTTGTATTGATATCATTAGCAGTCCGGATGAGGTCGCTTTTCATAAGGTCAAGGGTATTTTTCATTTCGGCTACCGACCTGTTCAACTCGGATACGTTGATATCATCAAGGGAGACCAGCACATGCCGGGTATCGCTGTTTAAGCCTTCGATGCTACTGTTGATCTTCAATACTCCTTCTTTCAGGGGCTTCAATTCGGATTGCATCTGCGCCAGGTTCTTCCAGAGCGTGCTGATAAAACCAAAGGTGAGTTCATAAGATAACTTCTCGGTAGTGGAGAATAGCGCCATGGAAATGCCGGGTGCTATCTGGATTCTTGAGTTATCGATGTACAGCCTCAATGACTGCGTTTCGTCTTCAGGAATGAAAATCCCTGCGCTATATTTTCCTTTCCTGACCCCTTCCTCGATAACGGCAGGATCAGTGGTGTTCTCTTTAATGATTATGAACATACTGCTGTTGGTCAGTTCCCGGACTATTTGCTCACCCTGCCCCGACCCGCCGCCCACACCGAGCTTTACATCCTTAAGACCTTCCCCCGAAGCGCCTGAGAATACGGACCCGATCAATATCATGATAAGTATCGGGGCGATGAATATCAGCAGCAGCGTCTTCCTGTGGCGGACATATACCTTCAGGTCTTTCCTGATGACAGAGCCAATCGTCAATGCCATGCCTCCCCGGCAGCCTTTATGAACACATCCTCAAGGCTCGGACTGCCGGATTCCACGTTCTTTATCTTCTCGCCGGCAGAGCCAAAAACCTCTAAGATAGCCTGCAGGGGTAGCTCACCCCTGAGTGATATTTTTAGCCCCTTCTCATTCTTGCTGCATGATATTACAGCTTCCAGGGATTCTATCTTGCTTTTTACTGCATGGTAATTGCCCGGGATGCTTATAACCTGGACAACTCTCTCTCCGGCACTGTTTTTTAGTTCCTCCGGTTTTCCTTCGACAACGATTTTGCCCCTGTTCATTATCACTACCCTGTCGCAAAGCAGATCCGCTTCTTCCATATAATGGGTTGTAATGAGGATAGTAGTTCCTTCCCGGTTTACCTCCCTTATGGTATCCCACAGGGCTTTCCTCGATACAGGGTCAAGCCCGACGCTGGGCTCATCCAGGATAAGCACCCCGGGTTTATGTATCAGCGCACAGGCGATGTTCAGCCTGGTCTTCATACCTCCCGACAGGTTGCTGGCTAAGCTTGCGCTCTTTTCATCCAGGTGCAGCAAAGTCAGTATTTTATGGCTTCTTCTCTTGATATCGATAACAGAGATGCCGTATAATGAGCCGAAAAACAGGAGGTTCTCGTTCACGGTAAGCTCATCATAGAAGCTGTTCTCCTGCGGAACGACCCCGATGATAGAAAGCACCTCTTTTTTATCCGCGACCACATCAAGGCCTGATATATACGCATGGCCTGATGCCGGTCTTGACTGGCATGAGAGTATCCTGATAAGGGTTGATTTGCCCGCCCCGTTCGGTCCGAGCAGACCAAATATTGTCCCTTTTTCTATGCTGAGGGATACGTTATTTAAAGCGCTGAAGTTCCCGTAACTTTTTGAAAGGGAGCGTATCTCTATTATAGGTTCCATCGTTTATTTCACATTTTAACAACCGGGTATGGTCTGTTTATTCCGTACTTAAATAATATACACGATTATATTACGCTTACTATATAAAACTTTTTTCATCGTTGGGAATTTCGTTGCGGGATACTGCCTCATTGGTGGTTACCAACGCCCACCCAAAACCATTGGTAACTTATTTCGTACTATTGTAACAAGTTAAAATAGTTGATTACAAGCGTAAAAAACGGTTAAGTTTAAATGGCGAACCTATGAATTGGTGACCACCTGATACGCCAAGGTGCCAGGAGAGACATCTGGTTTGCTGACTCTTTTTAATATATTGTGCCATGTGTATGCACTTTTCACAGACATTCGGTAGCGTTAAATTTAAGATAACAAGTGGTTATCTGGGTAACAGTAGAGTGCGAGTAGAGATAAACTAATGAAATTGAGTTCGAGCGAAGGATGGAACAGGTTGGCTTGAATTACTATCTATCTCAAGATGTAAACTAAGTGAAAAACGATGATAACTGAATCCGTAGAAATACATCGACCAATTATTGAATTGGAAATGTCTGCCAAGCTATGGGGAAAGTCTAATGTTAACTGACTTTTTTATTAAAAATCTGGATGTTGTCTTCTTCATTTATGGGTTTGCTTTTACAATCCTTGGGATTATCATTTTCGTGCAGCTAAGGGTTACCAAACAGAGCAAATTTAGATTGCTTGATATTTTATGGCTTTTGGCCTGGTTTGGGTTTATTCACGGAATAAGCGAATTTATAGATATGTTTAAGCTCATTAAAGGGAACCTTCCTTTCCTGGAAATTCTTGGTGCCTCGGTTTTATTTATTTCCTTCTTATCTCTCTTTTTATTCGGTTACGGGATGATTAATATCGGCGGGAGAAAAAGACTCGGTATTTGGTTTCCATTTACAATAGCGCTTTTATTTCTTGGAATGCCAGCATTATCAGGAGCAACATCTTTTGATACCTGGAATATTTCATCAAGATACTTTTTGGGTTTTCCAGGTGCGATTTTAAGTGCTACGGGATTTATTTCATACTATAAGAGTGAAGCTAAGAAATTAGACGGGGCTAAAATTGAAAAATATTTTATTCTTATCGCTTTATTATTTGGGCTTTATGGGATATTCGGAGGATGGATAGTCCCCCAAGCGAACTTTTATCCAGCTTCGGCGATAAACAATGTATGGTTTATTTCATGGTTTGGATTTCCGGTTCAAATGTTCCGCGCTTTAATTGCGGTGGGAATTGCCTGGTCTCTTTGGAATATAGTGAACATTTTTAATATAGAAGAGGCTGCTGAGCGCAAGCTGGCTGAAGAAAAAATACGAGAACAATCTGCCCTTCTTGATAAAGCACACGATGCCATTGGCGTCTGGGACTTAGAACAACACTTTATCTATTGGAATAAAGGCGCTGAGCATCTGTATGGCTGGGCAGCAGAGGAAATCATAGGTAAAAATGCTGATGAGCTTCTATATAAAGAAGAATCAGCCAGGCGCATTGAAGCTAAAAAGAGCGTCATCGAAAAGGGTGAGTGGGCAGGCGAGTTGTATGAGGTGACGAAAGATGGTAAAGAAGTCATTGTCGAAAGCCGCTGGACCATGGTGCGTGATGATGCGGGAAAACCTAAATCAATACTTGTCATTAACACAGACATCACTGAAAAGAAAAAGCTTGAAGCGCAGTTCCTTCGCGCTCAAAGGATGGAAAGCATAGGTACGCTTGCAGGCGGCATAGCGCATGACCTCAACAATGTTTTGACGCCAATAATGTTATCGCTGCAACTATTAAAAGATAAATACATAGACGAAGATTGTCAGAAGTTGCTTGATATGCTGGATAGAAATACCAAACGAGGGGCAGATTTGATAAAACAGGTTCTATCGTTTGCACGAGGGGTGGAGGGTGAACGCAACCCCCTTCAAGCGAAACATATTATTACTGAAATTGAGAAGGTCGCAAAGGAGACATTTCCAAGAAATATTGAAATCAGAACTGATATACCCAAAGATCTCTGGAGAATCTCGGGGGATGCGACACAGTTGCACCAGGTTATAATGAACCTCTGTGTGAATGCACGCGATGCGATGCCATCTGGCGGCACCTTAAGTATCACAGCTTCGAATTTTTTCATTGACGAGAATTATGCACGGATGCATACTGAAGCTAAAGTCGGTTCTTACATTGTCATTGCTGTTTCAGATACTGGAACAGGTATCTCTCCTGAAGTACTGGATAGAATTTTTGAGCCGTTTTTTACCACAAAAGAACATGGCAAAGGCACGGGCTTAGGTCTTTCAACGGCTCTTGGAATTGTGAAAAGTCACGGCGGATTTATAAATGTGTATAGCGAGGTTGGGAAAGGAACAACATTTCAAGTCTACTTGCCGGCGATCAAAACTGAAATAAAAGATGCAGGACAGCATAAGCTTGAACTGCCAGTTGGTAATGGGGAATTTATTCTCGTTGCTGAAGATGAAGTCTCAATTTGTGAGATTACTTGCTCGACACTGGAAGCATACGGGTATAAAGTGCTTACAGCCGAAGATGGTGAACAGGCAGTAGCATTGTATACTGAAAATAAAGATAAAATCAAAATTGTACTTATGGATATGATGATGCCTGTTATGGATGGTCAAACGAGCATCCGGGCTATTCGTAAGATTAATCCTGAGGTCAAAATTATTGCAGTTAGTGGATTATCGGAGAAAGATAGACTTGCAAATATCGCGCATTATACAAACGCTTTTTTGCCAAAACCTTACACTGCTGAGAAGTTGCTAAAAACCATGCATGAGGTTTTAAGTGCAAAATAGAGAGACCCCTCACTAAGACCTAAGATAATAGTATAATATCCTTTAATTTAACCTGACTGTTCTAATCAATCGGTGGTTTTTCAAAAAACAGTTGAGTTTAAATGGCGAACCTATGAATTGGTAATCACCCCCCTCATTACAGCAGAACCAAATAGCAATAGTTTAATAATACAACGTCATAATGAGCATCTTTAAGCCTGCAAGGACTTACAGAGATAAATATTTTGGAGAACCTGACCAGATGGAACTTCCAGTCATACACCTCCCCGATATCCAGGCAAACCTGCCCGAGATTCCCATCACGCTGACAAGAGTTGGGGTAACAGATGTAAAGAAACTTGTTGAAGTGGCACGCAAAGATAAGCGTCCTATCGTACTCGTATCCACGTTCGATATTTTTGTAGATCTCCCGTCCAACAGGAAAGGCGCAAACCTCTCACGGAACTTTGAAGCCATAGATGCTGTGCTTGAGGAAATGATAGCTGCGCCGGTCTATGAGATAGAAGACCTGTGCGGGGAAGTGGCAAAGCGGCTTATCGACAGACATGAATACGCTTTGAACGCCGAGGTCAGGATGAAAAGCGAATATATCATCAAAAGAGAGACCCCGATGACGAAAATAAAATGCCAGGAAGTCGTGAACATCTTTGCCGAAGCCAGGGCTATAAGAGGGGAAGAACTGAACGTGAGAAAGCTCGTCGGCGCTGAAGTCCTGGGAATCACAGCCTGCCCCTGCGCCCAGGAGATCATGCGGGATAAGGCAAAAAAGGAACTAAAAGTCCTTGGCGTAAAAGACGAGGTTATCAGGGAGTTCCTGAACAGGGTACCCATGCCCACGCATAACCAGAGGGGGCGGGGAATCATTTCAATCGAGGTCCATGATAGTAACTTTGTTTCTATCGACAGGATAATCAACATAATCGAGAACTCCATGAGTTCGCAGATGTTCGAGCTGTTAAAGAGATCTGATGAAGCCGCAATAGTAGAATTGGCGCATAAGAACCCCAAATTCGTAGAGGACTGCGTGCGAACCATGGCGCAGAAAATCGTGAACGAATTTCCTGAGCTGCCTGATGATTCGATCATCACTGTCAAGCAGATAAACGAGGAAAGCATCCACCGCCATAATGCTTTCGCCGAGCGTAAATCAACTCTGGGGGAGCTGAGGCAGGAGATTAATAATATCAGCTAAGTGTTTAATAAAAGTCTCATTAATACCATTGCCATAAATATAAATACGCTAAGTATAATAATGTACAGCATGTAAATCCACGACTCCTGCAGGCAGAAAACCTCTCTCCAGGTGATCCTGTTAACGTCCTCCCAGTCCCGTCTGTACCATGTTTCAACAGACGGCTGGTAGCGCCTGAACTTTTCTATATGGCATGATGGCTTACCCAACGCTGCCGCAACTTCGGGGCACTTCACAGCTCCGCAGGTAAAACGGTAGCTGCAACCCAGATTATGGGCGGGGTCAGAGTAAATGTTTTGGTCCATAATAACAGATGCCGAATTGACTAAATAGTTATTATATTTATGGCATTAACTTAATAATGTACTTTACGCCCCTGCAATCAAGACCGTACTTAAGTTCAAAAAATCTATAGACATAAGGGAGCGAACAGTGCAACATGAAAAGGCAAATCAAATGCCTGGTAATTTAATATATTTGGGATATATTCGCCCGCCCTCATGTCTACCGGCTAATAGCCCAGTTTTATTAATTAAAAATTATTTGCCTCCTTTGGGTTGAGGTACCGAGCGGCGTCTGAGCTGTTCCATGAACTTCTTCTGCCTGCTTTTTTCAGCAGAATCGACTTCAGGCTTTTTAGTCTTCTGTGCCGTCTGGGCGTTATCCATTGAACTTTCCAGTCCGACCATTTTTTTCACCTCCGGCAAAGTTAATTATTTCACCATACGTTAAATCTTTCGTCGCCGAATAAATATGTTTATACAATTAATAAACGTTTTAAGCATGAAAAACGGATTATAAAGGCGCATTCAGTGTTTTTTAATCGGCTTTATATTAATAGTGCAGATATCTCCTGCAAAAGGATTAATAACCCGTAGACAAAGGAAAGCATGTGTCAAAAATCGGAATTACGGCGCTCGTTCCTCCTGAACTGATATTCGCCTGCGGTGGAGAACCGTTTGATGTAAATAACGTCGTCCCCGCATCCAGAAAGTACCCCAAAAACAAACTGTGTGCGTGGACTGCTATCTGGAAGGAGATGCTTATTAAAAAGGAGATCGCTGTCGATTCCCTTATCGTGGTAGCCGGCGGGGACTGCCATAATGCCCTTGTGGACGGACAGAACGTCGCGATGAGCGGGCTTCCGACCCATTTCTTTTTTTACCCGTTCGACGGCGACCCCGAATACCTTGAATCCCAACTGTACAGGCTTTCCGGCTTTCTCGGAGATATTCAATTCCCTGAAAAACCCGGAGAAATCATGGAACTGAAAAAGCTCGGGCAGATGATCGATATGAAAAGAAGCTGCGGAAAAATATCACCAGCCGAAGCCTTCAGCATCCTGATCTCCTTTAGCGACCTCCGGGGTGATATGGACGGTTTCAGAAAGGCTATAGCCTCAATAAAAGAAAGCGATTTTGAGCTTGACAGCAGGGTTGCATTGATAGGTGTCCCCCCGATATATTATGATTTCCATGAAGTTGCGCAATCGCTTGGCCTGCAGGTTGTATTTGACGAACTGCCGTATGAGTTCATAAGGCACGGAGGCACCGATATTAAGGAGATAGCACGGGATTACTGTAACTATACCTTTGCCAGGCCGCTTAGCTTGCGGATTAACTTCCTCAGGGAGGAACTTGAAAAAAGAAAAGTAGACGGGGTGATACATTATACCCAGTTCGCATGCCACCATATGCTTGAGGATGAACTCATCCGGGAAGGACTTGATTACCCCATGCTGACGCTCCAGGGAGACCTGCCGGGTAATACACCGCAGCAGATAAAACTGAGGCTTGAGGCCTTCAGGGAGATGCTTGAGAGGTTATGACAAACATATTCCAATGCCAGGTAAAGCGAGGTGTCGCTAAACCTTTAAGAAAGGTTTATCAAACGAAGGGGTATGGTCTTGCGACCATACCCCTAGAACGACTAAAGCGAGGTGTCGCTTCATGATAGGACTTGATGTCGGCAGCACCACCGCAAAAATTGCGACAATAGAGAATGGGGAGGTCAAGTACCGGATAACTTCGACCCATAACTGGAAAGAACTGGTGAAAGGGATAGGGAACGATGAGATAATCTCAACAGGGTATTTCAGGCATTCGGTCCCCCATAGAGCGACAGTGACCGAAATAACCGCTGCTATTTATGGTGTCCGGCATTACTTTTCCGATGTTGATGTGATAGTGGACATCGGGGGGCAGGATACCAAGGTCATAGATGTCAGGAGAAATAACTTTATAATAAACGACAAATGCAGCGCGGGTACTGGTGCATTCCTCGAGTTCGTGGCAAATTATTTTAAAATAGAACTGAACGAGCTGGGCAGGCTTCATTTAAAGGCAGAACGCGTCCCGGACATCAATAATACCTGCGGGGTATTTGCAATCTCCGAGATGATCTCGCAGCTTGTTGCAGGATATTCAAAGGAGGAAGTCGTAGCAGGGATGCATTATGCTTTTGCGCGGAGGATATCATTTATGGTACCGCAGGCTGAGACTGTAGTTCTCATCGGGGGAACAGTGAAAAATGAAGGATTGGTCGCAGCGCTCAGGGAGATCCTCGGGAAAAATATCCTGATACCCGGTGAGCCCCAGATAATAAACGCGCTGGGCGCATTAAAGTCTTATATTTAAGATACGGTTACTACAGCTTCTCCGTAGGTCTGCGGTATTACATTCGGGTCACCTGAGGAAATGACCGCTTTAAGATTGTATATGCCTTTTTTATTGAATGTCACTACCACTGCACCGCTTGTGCCGAGGCTCATTTCGTACGAGTCGAGGGTGAGTATCAGGGGACTTTGCAGCGAGTAATCGGAGATCTTGATCAAAACAGTACCGCCTGTCGGAATGGATAATGTTTGTGGGTTAAAGCGCCGGTTAGTAAGTTCCATGGTATTAGTGGGCTTATCAGTATCAGGATTGTATACTTTTACACTAAAATTAGCCGTTACAATGGTTGCAGCCGGAGCCACATAGGTGGGGGTTGCAGTAACATATACGATCTTTTCGACTTCTTTTATTGTTGGAGTCGACGCAACTTCTATAGTTTTGTTGACATACTCGATTCTCGTCTCCGGCTTGTGAATTACATACCCTACCACAATTCCCAGAAGGAAGAATAGTATAATTAAAGGATATAACGTATTATTTTTTGAGTCCATAATTTTCCCTATATGCTATAATAAATATTATAATGAGTTATAAAGATTTCTACGACGGCCCGGGCAAATTAAAGCAATAGAAATATATATACCGATGTTAGTGTGATGTGAATAGATGTGAGAGAGATATTGGATTGAAGTTATAGACCCCACTACCATGCGGGTGACAATCCTGCAGAGAATTAGCTCGCAATAGGCCGGATTACTTAGAGCAGGCTACAATGTTCTTTCTTACCTGGAGGCATAGGCGCATAATGCTCAATTACGTTCAAAAAACGGAATAAGGAGACTGTATGGGATTATTTGATATTTCCAGGCCCGACCTTGAAAAAATGGCGGAAGAAAGGGATATTAAAGGCTTGAAGGAAGTACTGGAGCAGGAAAAATACGTAAAGTTCCGAAAAAAAGCCATAGAAGTTCTTGGAAATATAGGGGATAGAAGAGCGGTAGAGCCGCTTATCCTTGCTTTAAAAGACAAAGACAGGTATATACGAAGGAGGGCGGCGGAGACTCTTGGCAAAGCAGGGGATAGAAGGGCAGTAGAGCCACTTATCCAAGCTTTGAAGGACGAAAGCGAGTATGTCAGGGAGGCGGCTGCTATGGCTCTTGGAGAGATAGGCGATAAAAGGGCGGAGGAAGCCATTATTTTAGCTCTCATGGATGAAAGCGAGTATGTCAGGGAGGCGGCTGCGCAGGCTCTTGGAAAGATAGGCGATAAAAAAGCGGTGGAGGCCATTATTTTTGCTCTCAGGGATGAAAGCGAGTATGTCAGGGAGGCGGCAGCCCGGGCTCTTGGAAAGATAGGCGATAAAAGGGCGGTAGAGCCGCTTATCCTGGCTCTTGAGGATAAAAGCGAATATGTCAGGGAAGACGCAGGGGAAGCACTTGTAAAGATTGATGATAAACGGACGGTTGGTACCCTTATAGTAGCTTTAAGGAGCGGGAACGAGTATGTCCGGAAAAGATCTGCCGAAGCACTTGGGGAGATTGGAAATAAAAAGGCAGTTGAACCTCTTATTACAGCTTTAAGGGACAGTGACATCGAGGTAAGGAAGAAAGCTTCCGAGGCTCTTGGAAAAATAGAAGATAAAAGGGCGGTAGAACCTTTGCTTGCGACTATGAAGGATGTATTCCCTGAAGTCCGGGAGGAAGCCTCAGAAGCTCTTATGAGGATAGGAGAACCTGCTGTACAGGCTCTCATTCAGAGCTTAAAGGATGAAGATTGGGATATCAGGTGGAGAGCAGCAGTGGCTCTCGGGAAGATAGGGGAACCTGCCGTAGAATCTCTTATTGCAGCAATGAGAGACGGGAACGGGTATACCAGGGAGGACGTATCAGGAATTCTTGTTAAAATAGGAGAACCTGCTGTAGAACCTCTTATCCAGACCTTGAAAGACAGGAACGAGTACGTCAGGGAGGAAGCTGCGCAGGCTCTCATGAAGATAGGCAAGCCTGTGGTTGGACCTCTTATTATGGCTTTAAAAGACAGGAAGGATTCATCACGAAGGGGAGCGGCAGATACCATTCTGAAGATAGAAGAACCTGCAGAAAAGATCCAAAAAAGCGAGGATAATCAATCGATACAATAGATTAATAATACAATTACTCATTACAGAGTCAAGATATTCATGATAAGAACACATTATTCAACACAGATAACCCCTGAAATGAACGGGAGCAGCGTCACGGTTTGCGGCTGGGCGCATGAGATACGCGACCTCGGGGGGATTACTTTCCTCGTAGTCCGGGACAGGGAGGGGCTCATCCAGGTAACGCTTTTTAAGAAGACGATAGACAAGAACGTACTTGAGATCGTGCGCAACCTCTCGCGCGAATCTGTTGTAGCCATTACAGGTAACGTCAAGAAAGAAGCAAAAGCGCCGAATGGTTATGAGCTTGTCCCGATAGCAGTTACGGTGTTTGGAAAAGCTGAGTCCCCCTTGCCAATGGATACCACAGGAAAAGTGGATGCAGACCTCGATACGCGCCTGGATGCCAGGTTCATGGACATGCGGCGTCCGGGTACACAGGCGATCTTCAGGATACGGCATCTTATCCAGAAGAGCGTGCGTGAATTCCTTAGCGGGGAAGGTTTTATCGAGATCACGACACCCAAAGTCGTTGCAACCGCCACCGAAGGAGGAACAGCCCTTTTCCCGATAACTTATTTTGAACGCGAGGCTTTCCTCAACCAGAGTCCCCAGTTGTTCAAGCAACTGATGATGTCTGGCGGGCTTGACCGCGTCTTTGAGATAGGCCCGATATTCAGGGCAGAGGAACATGATACACGAAAACACCTGAATGAGGCGACATCCATTGATATTGAGGCGAGTTTCCTTGATAATGAAGATGTAATGGTCATCCTTGAGAACCTTGTTAAACACGTTTATTCAAGCGTTGCAGAGAACGGGGAGAAATACCTGAAGACGCTCGGAGTAGAACCGGAAATCCCGAAAACACCTTTTGCGCGTGTAACTTATGATGAAGCTATTTCTATTGCACGGGATAACGGCGAAAAGATAGAATGGGGCGATGACCTGACCACGGAATCAGAGCACTCGATTGGAGATACGGTGGGAAAGCATTACTTCATCGTTGACTGGCCCACAAAGATCAAGCCCTTCTATGTCATGCCTTACGAGAACAAGCCCGAGATATGTCGCGCCTTTGACATGATGCACCCGCGCATGGAGCTTTCCTCAGGTGCGCAGCGCGTGCATTCGTATGAATTGTTGCGCAGCAGGATCACAGAGCAGGGGCTTAACGCTGACGGTTTTGAGTTCTATCTCAAGGCGTTCAGGTACGGCATGCCTCCCCATGCTGGCTGGGGCCTGGGCGCGGAACGGCTGCTTATGACAATGCTGGGTGTCGAAAACATCCGTGAAGTGGTGTTATTCCCGCGCGACAGAAAGCGCCTTTCCCCATAAATTATTTAACTTATTAAGGTATGTTTACCGTGCAAAATGTCATGAGAGACCAAAACCTATTTGACTGATTTTGCTATTTATAGAGCAAGAGGGATACAGATGAGTACCGAAAGGGATATTATAATCGAGAGACTTGAGCAAAAACTGGCTGCACGGGACAAGGAGATTGCAGAGATGCAGGAAAAGCTGCGGGAGTCCATTCTGATCGAGATGGAGAAGCGCTTTGCAGATAAGATCAAGCTGCGGGAATCCACTCTCGATGAGCTGAGGATGAAATTCACTGAAAAGGTAAACGACATTGTAGAGATGAACAAATCCCTGCGGGATTCCATACTTGAGCAGCAAAAATCGGGAACGGATGCTCTCAAGGAAGCCGAGAACAGGATGAACAGGATCGAGCACAGGCTTATTGAACTCAACAGCGCATACGACGGGGTCATGAAAGAGCTCCTTGACCAGAAATCAATAGTACAGGAGCTTATTGTTAAAAAGAAACCGAAGGAAGAACCCCCGGTTAAGATGGAAGCACCGAAGGAAGAGGCAAAGCCGGCTGAGAAACCAAAGCCGAAAGGTGAGTACATAATTGCCAGCAACTACGCGCCGAAGGACAGAAGAAAAGAGCAGCGGATAATAGAAGCAGATGATGCTCCTGTTGCAGTCGATGATAAACCAGAGGGAAAAACGCAATTTAAGAAACCTGATGTCAAGAGGAGCGAGAGGTCGAAGGAAGGGGTTGAGATATATGAGACCCCAAAAAGAGGTAGATGAGTGCACATCAAGGAGATAGAACTTCAAAATTTCAAATCATTCGGTAAAAAAGTAAAAATTCCTTTCTTTGATGATTTTACGACCATTTCCGGTCCTAACGGAAGTGGTAAATCCAACATAATTGACGGTATCTTATTTGCTCTCGGTCTCTCGAACTCAAGGATAATGAGGGCTGAGAAACTGACAGACCTCATATTCAACGCAGACAGCGGGAGAAAGAACTTTGCCCAAGTGACCATACGCTTCGATAACAGGGACCGCGAAATGCCTATAGATTCGGATGAGGTCGCAGTTACGCGAAAAGTAAGGCAGACCGAGTCGGGGTATTACAGCTACTATTATTTTAATGAAACGCCTGTCAGCCTTTCCGATATCCATAACTATCTCTCCAAGGCGAAGATAACCCCCGAGGGTTATAACGTGGTAATGCAGGGGGATGTCACCCATATCATTGAAATGACGCCTACCGAGCGGCGGAAAATAATCGACGAGATCGCAGGCGTGGCCGAGTTCGATGATAAGAAAGATCAGGCTTTGAACGAGCTTGAGATAGTGCGTGAACGGATAGAGAGGGTAGACATCATACTTGCCGAGGTCGGCGAGCAGCTTATCAAGCTGCAGCAGGAGCGCGACCAGGCTTTGAAATACCAGTCTCTGCGGGATGAGAAGCGAAAATATGAAGGGTATGTCCTGCTGGCAAGGCTCAAGGACGCAAGGAACGAACTGGATAAGCTCACAGGAGAAATGCAGGACAGGGGCACCAAAAAAGAGGAACTCTCAAAACAGGTGGAGGAGCGCAAAAAGGAGCTTCAGAAGATCGAGGATACTCTTTCGGAATTAAATTCGTTGATCATCCAGAAAGGCGAAGGCGAGCAGATAGCCCTGAAGAAAGAGATGGAGTCCATCAAGGGTGAGATTTCCCGATGCACGAATACCATAGAGCTTGCAGAGAACGAGATAAATGATATAGAATCGCAAAGAAGAAAAGCCTTCCTGGACATCGACAGCAGCCAGGGCAAGATAGCAGAGCTCACAGCCAAGCTGAACGAAGAGAACCTGAGGAAAGAGACCGTCTCTGCCGAGCTTGATGATAAAAGGACGCAGCTTCTCGTTGTACGGAGCAAGATAGCTGAAGTGGATGCCCGGTTCGCAGGAACACGGGATAATCTGTCAGAGTCAAAACAGCAGCTTGAGACCATGAAGAACGAAAAGAACGAGCTCATGCGTGAGGAAGACCGCCTGCTTGACGCGATAAGGCGAAAATCCTCGGAAGCGCGGGACATGGAGCTTGAGATACAGGACTCGGTTTCCAAGATAGGTTCCGTTGATCTTGATACCAGCGGCGCCAGAACGCAGGTAGAGGAGATCAATGCGAAAAAGCAGGAGCTTGTCAGGGATTCACTTGACCTTGAGAAGAACAGGACGCAAATAAAAATGGTGGTATCCGACCTTGATAATTCCCTGCGGCTCTTCCAGCAGGAGTACGCCAGGTCTGAGGCGCGGATAAAAGCCGCAGCCGAGATCAATTACAGCGAGCCAGTTGAGGCCGTCCTTCGCGCAAAGAAGAACAGGGAACTGCCGGGTATATACGGTACGATAGCTGAACTTGGTAAGGTCGATAAAAAATATTCCGTGGCTCTTGAGATAGCCGCCGGAGCGCGGATGCAGTCGGTCGTGGTGGATACGGATGAGGATGCCGCAAGAGCTATCGGATACCTGAAAGAGCGGCGCCTGGGAAGGGTTACGTTCCTGCCTCTTAACAAAATGGAATCCATGCCTTCGATGCAGAAAAAAGAAAAAGAAGGCATCATCGATTATGCTATAAATCTTGTTGATTACGATAAGAAATTCACCTCCGTGTTCTGGTACGTTTTCAGGGACACCATCGTTTCAGACAGCCTGAGCACTGCAAGGAGGCTCATGGGCGGAAAGCGTCTTGTGACACTTGACGGGGATTTGATAGAGAAAGCCGGCGCCATGACCGGAGGCACGATAAGATCAAAGTTATCATTCGCAAGCGGGGAAGAGGAGAACATCAAAAAGATCGCGGAGCAGATATCAGAATACGAGGGAAGGCGTAAATCCGCGCTCAACAAATTAGAGAAAGCCGAAGAGCACCTTACACAGGTCAGGGATGAAGCTGCAAACTTCGATAAGGAGATCGCGAAGCTTGAGATGCAGATGGAAGAGATCAAGAGCAGGGGCACGCGACTGGCCGAAGTCATTGAGACCAGGAAGAAACAGCTCGTTGAGATAGAGGATGCGCGCAGTGAGATCAAAAAGCAGATGGATGGTATCGAGGTGGATAAGCGTGCAAAGGATGAGCAGATAAACACGCTGCTTGAGGACATACAGAAACTTGAGGAGCTTTTGAAAGGCTCCGAGGTTCCAGAGCTCAGCAATAAAGCCTCAAAGATAGAGGAGGAAATTGACAGGCTTGAGGGCCGGCTCAGGGATATCGAGGCAGGTATCAATGCAGTCGAGCTTGATAAGAAGTATGCGCAGGCAAGGATAGATGAGACAAAAGAGCGGCTCTCGGAGCTTGATACCAAGAAGGAAGGACACCGCGAAAAGATAAATTCCCTGCGCGAGCGGATCAAGACGCTGGAATCAGACCTCAAAGTGAAGAATATCAGGGAGAAAGAGCTTGGAGGGGAACTGCTGGAACTCCAGAACAAGCGGATGCGCGCCCAGAGCGAGGAGAGCACACTCAAAGAAAGTCTTGAGGGTGTGCAGAGACTGCTTGGCGACCTGGAGAGGAATCTCCTGGCATTGCAATCCACAAAGGATGCACTCACCGAGCAAATAATCGCCCTGGATAATGAGATAGCTGAGCGCGGGTTGAATCGCGATGAAGAGGTACCGTCTTCTGAGTCCATAGTTTCTCGTATAGCTGCGCTCACGAGGGCGATGGAGAAGCTTGAGCCAGTCAACATGAGGGCTATCGATGAGTATAACGAGGTCGAGAACCGGCAGAAGGACTTAAAGTCGCGGCGTGACACGCTCTTCCATGAGAGAGAAGAGATAATGCTTCGTATAAAAAAATGCGAAGAGATGAAAAAAGAGGCGTTCATGAATGCTTTCAGCGGCATAAATGACCAGTTCAAACAGGTATTCGCCGAGCTATCTGACGGAACAGGTGAGCTTTTCCTTGAGAAGCCCGATGACCCGTTCTCAGGCGGGATGACGATAAAAGCCCAGCCGTCGGAGAAGACTCTGCAGCGCCTCGAAGCTATGTCAGGCGGTGAAAAGAGCCTGACAGCGTTATCGCTGCTGTTCGCCATCCAGCAGTACAGGCCTGCACCGTTCTATGCTTTTGACGAGATCGATATGTTCCTTGACGGCGTGAACGCGGAGAAGGTAGCAAGGCGCATCCAGAAAGCCGCATCCAATGCCCAGTTCATCGTGGTCTCGCTGCGAAAGCCCATGATAGAGGCTGCAAAGAGGACGGTAGGCGTGGCTATGCAGGAAAATAATATATCCAGCATTACGGGAATTCAGTTGAATTGAGAGGAACTGAAAAAGCTTCTGGATTTGTATAAAGACTGCTTTCTTTTTATTTCGCGCTCAGAACCCCATGTATGGTTCTTAACAATTTCTCAACCGTAAAAGGCTTTGGTAAAAAAGCGTTCATCGTGCCTGCAGCTTTTGTTAGCTTGTCTTTCTCTGTTAATCCGCTTGCTGCAATAACCTTGACCCCCGGATTGATTTTACGCAACTCTTGAATGCCTGCCAGCCCGTCCATAACCGGCATCATCATATCCATAAGAACAAGTTTGATTTCTTCTCTGTTTTGTTCGTACAAAGCTATTGCCTCCATTCCGTTACTGGCCGTGAGCACACTGTATCCATGTGTCTTTAGCGCTGAGCTAGTGATATCACGAATCTGGGCTTCATCATCAACAATAAGAATCAATTCTCCATGCCCTGCGACAAGTTCACGCGTCGGCTCCTCCGCTTTTTGTGTTTCAGTTGTTGTAATTGCAGGCAAATAAACCTTGAATGTCGTTCCTTTTCCGACTTCGCTATATACATTTATAAACCCGCCGTGGCTTTTCACAATTCCAAGAGAAGTAGAAAGACCAAGGCCTGTGCCTTTACCATGCTCTTTTGTTGTGAAAAACGGTTCGAACATCCTGTCCATTATTTTAGGAGGAATACCGGTTCCGTTATCCGTGACAGCAATTACGATATAATGACCAACCCTGGCTTCAATATTAATATGAGTGAAGTTCTCATCAATGAAAATATTCTCGGCAGATATACTCAGGATACCGCCATCCGGCATAGCATCGCGGGCATTCACGCAGAGGTTCATCAGGACCTGGTGTAGTTGTGTTGCATCCCCGGAGATTGTCCAAAGGTCTTTCTGTATATCGGTCATGATCTCGATGGATCTCGGGAATGTCTCTTTTGCTATCTGTCTTATTTCTGATATAAGATGCGCTGTTTGAAGAGGTATGCGTTCACCCTCTACGCCTCGCGAAAATGACTGGACCTGCTTTATCAGGCTGGCTCCGCGCTTGGCGCTTCGATCGAGAATATCAATCAATTTCTGGCTTTCATCATCCGTGAATTTTTCCTTTAATAGTTCCAGTGACAGCATTATCGGCGCCAGAACATTGTTGATGTCATGCGCTATACCGCCTGCAAGCGTGCCTATGCTCTCCATGCGCTGCGCCCGCAGGAACTGCTCTTCAAGCTTCTTTTTCCCGGTTATATCCGTATTTATGACAAGTATTGATTTTGGTTTTCCTTTATTATCATGCATCAGAGTCCAGCGGCTTTCGACGGTGATATCCCTGCCGTCTTTTGTTATATGGTGCAACTCACCGCTCCACTCTCCCATCTCGATCACGCTCTTCTGAACTTCATTGGGTTGCGATGACTCTTCTTTATTATACAAAAGCTCATTGACATTTTTACTTAAGACTTCCTCTGCTGTCCAGCCATACAGACGCTGTGCACTTTTATTCCAGTAGGTGATGCTGCCTTCTAAATTCCAGACTAAAATAGCATCCTGTGCTTTATCGAGAAGGGCAGCTTGCTCTCTTATCAGCTCCTCAGCCCGCTTGCGCTCTGTGATATCCCTGATAACAGCGTGCACCTCCAACTTGCCGTTATGGGTAGAAGGAATTGCCACTACATCCACATCTACAGGCGTGCCATCGAGTCGAAGCCACTTTTCTTCGATCAGAGGCACAGCCTTTCCTTTTTTTTCCAGGCGGAGCCGATCCTTGACAATTCCGCAATAGTCTGGGTGTATAAATTGAAGTATCGGTTTTCCAATAAGTTCTTCAGGGTTTGCTGCTCCCAAAATTTTTGCAGCTGCCATATTGAAGAAAACAAACTCGCGCTGGTTGTGGACGATGATCCCATCCGGAGAGGATTCCACGAGGCGGCGGTAGCGTTCCTCGCTTTCTTTCAGCGCCTCTTCTGATTGTCTTCGCTCGGTGACATCCAGAAGGGATGCTATACTTCTTTTTGTTCCCGGGATCATAGCGATGGTTGTAAAAACATCCCTGATACCGCCATGTCTGTCGACTAACCGGAACTCGTATTTATTTGGAGCCTGTTTTGGTTCAACTCTCCGCTCATGGTGGTACTTTATCATTCTTTTCAGGTCTTCTTTTACAACAAATTCCGTCCAGCTTTTCTTACCTTCCACTTCCTCTCTGGAATAACCTGTGAGTTTTTCAAACTCTTCGTTTACCAGGGATATTTTAGTATCCTCTTCGATAACCACTGTCGCGGTTCCGGTGGTCTCGAATACCGTCCTGTATATGTCCTCTGACTCTCTTAGCGCATTCTCCATACGCTTACGCTCAGAGATATCACGAGCCACGGTCAGTGTGTAATTATTTTTTCCAAAGGAAACATAACTGACATTTATCTCTACAGGCAGTATCGCGCCATCTTTGCGCCTCTGCCGACCTTCCAAAATCAGATATCCTTTTTTCTTAACCTCTTCAACATGTTCTTTCCAGGAAAAATGGTCCGGCAGGGTAGTTTCAATATCAGAAACATGCATGCTAAGGAGTTCCTCACGCCTGTATCCCAGGCTGCTGCATGCTTTACCATTGACATCCAGGATATGACCGGTTTCAGGGTCATCAATAAAAATAGCGTCATTTGACTGGTCAATCAGATTGCGAAATAACCGTAGCTTCTCCTCAGCCTTCCGGCGCTCGGTTATGTCTTTTACCGTTCCTATACTTGCCACTCCGCCATTATAGTTGATAAGCCCGATATTTATATTGACAAAGATCTTTGTCCCGTCCCTGTGCATCCCGCTGATTTCGTATTCCCTGGGAACATGTTCTCCTTCGTGCCTTCGACGATAGCGGTCCATAACCATCTCCAGGTCTTCAGGTGCAACAAATTCCCGGAAATCTTTCCCGATAACTTCTTCAGCCGTGTATCCGACCATCCTTGCAAACGCCTCATTGGCAAATTGGATTTTAGTACCCTGGATAAGAAAAACGCCGTCTTGAATATTTTCAATCAAATTGCGGTATTTTTCCTCAGATTGTTGTAATGCTTCTTCAACCTGCTTATGCTCAGTGATATCCCTTCCGAAGCTAACAGTTCCGATAATCTTATCATTTTCATATAAAGGGACGGCATTAACCGAAAGTATGAAAATCTTGCCATATTTGTTATATACCCTCACATCATAACTTTGCGGATTGCCCTGCAGAGTTTTAAGGAATACTTCCTGCACTTTTGGTAAATCTTCCGGGAAAATTAGAGGGGCAAAACTTTTACCGATCAATTCAGAAAGTTTGTATCCACTGGTTCCTTCAGACCGCTTGTTAAAAAAAGTGAAGTTACCCTCGTTATTTAATGTCCAGACGAGATCATGCGCAGTTTCAATGATTGTGCGGTAGCGTTCTTCGCTCTGACGCAGCACTTTTTGTTCGGACGCCATCAGTTTAGTCCTTAGTTGCATCTTCTGGAACTTTAAGATCAGGAATCCGATCATCATTCCGGCTGCGATCACAATCAAGGTAGTACCTATACTAGCTTCTCTCCCTATCCGCTGCGCTATTTCACTATAGACTGCGCTGCTATTGGTGATCATATCACTGAGCGCATTAAAACCTGGATTGACCCACTCCTTATCGAGAATATCTGCTTTTTCAAAATCTCCCGCTGCTCTCAATCGGAACCCTTCATCCATGTTGGTTTCGAATTCAAGCTGGGCTTTACGAATTTGTTGCAGCCTCTCTTCGCCCGGGTCAAGCAGCATCAATTCATCAAATGTTTGCGCTATCTGGCTCTCGACCTGCTGCACTTCTTCCAGCACTTTCGGATCAGGTTTCCGCTCGAACTGCCATTCAAGGGCATCCAGATGGTATGATT
>CABMIB010000003.1 GCA_902386135.1 uncultured archaeon | reverse complement strand
GAAGTTATGATTGCTCAAATAAATATAATATAAGGAGGAGTGGTGAAAATTCCAGGAGCTGAAGAGAGACAAAAAGAAGACCCCGGTAAAATGACCGTAGAGGAAGCGGGGCGTAAGGGTGGAGTAACAACAAGGAAAACCCATGGCCGCGAGTTCTACCAGGAGATTGGAAGAAAAGGCGGAGAAGAGCGCGCCCGGGAAATCCGCGAGGAGGGCATCTCACCGGAAACGCGTGAGAAGCTTTCTGAAGCCGGGCGTAAAGGAGGGGAAGCAACGAGAGAGACCCGTGGTCGTGAGTTCTACCAGGAGATTGGAAGAAAAGGCGGAACTGCACCAAGAGGAGCTGCGGCAAGAGGCGAAATCCCGAAAAAAGGGGAAGTTATCGTAAGACGCAGCGGAAAAGACCTGGATATTACGTTCTCAAGCCAGGAAGAAGCTGAAGAGTGGCGAAACCGCTTTGCTCCAATGCTGGAACAGGAAGGATATCATTTCACCAGGGAAAAGCCGGTGACCGCACAGGCGGCGCAGGCGGAGGCTGCGGCAGGTGAATGACATCAGGATGATCGGTTCGGGCCAGGCGTTCCTATCTCCTTATTTTTATTACCAGCATCTCGTTCCCATTTTTCATGAATTCATAACCCACATTCTTTATAGAAATCGAGGATACTTCAAAGTATTCATCATTCATAAGGGACTCAACTAATGACGACCTTTGCCTCTTCAAATTTACGATCGGGAATATGCGGATTTCTTTTGATGTGATCCTGAGAAGTTCAAGAATAGTCCTTTTGTGGAAATCGTAATCAAGGCGGTCTTCGTATAAGAACAAAAAATGCGATACAAGCGAGATGGTGAATTGACCATCCACAAAATCCGTAATGGGATACTCTACCGGCACGTATCTTTCCTGCCCGTGTTTCTTAAAATCCTGGACGAACAATTTATATGCCCTCTCCCGCTGCGCTTTTAGTGATCGTATGTCTTTAAAATAATCCCAGACATACAAATCAGCAATATCCGGCAGCTGTTTTATTACTGTATCAAGGTCGCGGGCGCATTTCTGCCCGATATCGGAGGCGCCGGACTTATAGATTTTATCAGAAGCAGTTACATCGTACCCTTTTGCGTTCGCTTCAGCGCAAAAAGAACTGACGCCTGAGGCGACATCGAGGATGGTTTCGTTTTTAAGCGGAACATTACCGAGGTCAAACATCCTGTAGTATTCATCGAACGTTCGGCCTATCAAAGCGATGTTTTTTAGATTCAGTTGCTTATCCATCGCATCTTCCCGGATTTACACATTACCAGGCCCTTCTTACAGTTGCTACACTATATGAAATTGCAGGCTCCCAGAGCCTCGACTTATGAGAATATCGCGCCCTTATCAGCCGAGCCGACCTGCTTCTGGTACCGCGCAAGATATCCCTTCGTGACACGGGGCGCCGGCGGTTTCCACGCCTTTTTCCTCTTGTCCAGCTCTTCTTTTGAGACCTTGAGGTTCAATACTCTGCCGGGAATGTCTATCTCCACAATATCGCCTTCCCGCACAAGTGCTATCGGTCCGCCTTCCGCAGCTTCAGGCGATACATGGCCTATGCACGGCCCCCTTGTCCCGCCTGAGAACCTGCCATCGGTGATTAACGCCACCGAATCTATCAATCCCATCCCCGCTATTGCGGCTGTCGGGGAGAGCATCTCGCGCATCCCGGGTCCGCCTTTCGGACCTTCGTAACATATGATTATACAGTCGCCGGATTTGATCTTATTTCCCATTATGGCCTTCATAGCAAGCTCCTCGCTGTCAAAAACACGCGCAGCTCCAGAGAACCTCATCATTTTCTGGCTTACCGCGGTCTGCTTTATCACAGAGCCGCCGGGTGCCAGGCTTCCACGCAGCACGGCGATGCCTCCTTCTGCGTGTACGGGCGACTCAAGCGTGGCTATGATTTCCTTGTTGGCGCGCGGATTGATGACAATATACCCATCAAGGTTCTCTTTCAGGCTTTTTCCAGTGACAGTCATAGCATCAAGATTAAGCTTCTCGCTGAGCCGCTGCATTATGGCAGGAACGCCCCCGGCGCGCTCAAAATCGATAAGGTACCAGTTCCCTCCGGGTCGCAGGTTAATAAGATGCGGCGTCTCTTTGCTTATCTCATCGAACCTTGAGAGCGGAAGCTCAATCCCGAACTCAGCAGCTATCGCAGGCAGGTGGAGCGCAGTATTCGTGCTCCCCCCGATCGCCATATCCACCCGGATGGCGTTATCAAGAGAGTCCCCGGTAACTATCTGGCTCGGGGTTATCCCGCTTTTCACAAGCTCAATTACCTTCATGCCTGACTTCTTTGCTATCCTTATTTTCTTTGCATCCACTGCATGGGCTGTGCCGCATCCGGGCAGGCTGAGCCCCAGAGCCTCGGTCACGCATCCCATTGTATTGGCCGTGAACAGACCCGCACATGAACCCGCGCCGCAGCATGAGCAGTCCTCAAGGTTCTTCAATTCCTGGTCATTGATCTTATTACTTCTCCGTGCTCCCACGGCCTCGAACAGGGATATTACATCCCGCGGCTCATCCCCGACTATCCCTGGCATCATAGGTCCTCCTGTGACCACAACTGCGGGGATATCAAGCCTTCCTGCAGCCATCAGGTGTCCGGGCACGATCTTGTCGCATGTAGGTATCATGACCATCCCGTCGAACTGGTGCGCCTCGACCATGAGTTCGATGCTGTCTGCTATCAATTCCCTGCTGGGGAGCGAATTTTTCATGCCCGTATGCCCCATCGCTATGCCGTCGCATATCCCGATGGTATTGAACTCGAACGGAACACCGCCCGCCATCCTTATCCCGGCTTTTACCGCCTCTGCAAGCTTATCAAGATGGATATGCCCGGGTACGACCTCGTTCCATGAATTCACGACCCCGATGAACGGCAGCTCCATTTCTTCATCCGTCAGCCCGACTGCTTTTAATAAAGACCTGTGGGGGGCGCGCTCAAGTCCTTTCTTGATGTTATCGCTTCTCATGGTAATCCGTTTAGATTACCTCAATTACTTTAAACATTCCGTTACTTCTATTAGTAAGGTATTCCCAAACCAGTATATGGTTAGTGTATGCAGGATAAGACCAGTGAAACAAAATCCGGGATCGAACGTTTCTGGGAGTTCATTCAATTCGGTCTTGTCAGGATTCTTATTGCCATGGGCACAGGCTTCATTATCGCATCAGTACTGAATCCAGCAGGAACAAGCCGCCTGATAGGAATGATCCTTTACAATCCCCATTTTTTATCCGGCGAATTCAAACTCGGGGAAACATGGATACTGCTCGGCTTCGGGTTGGGGCTGATAATATTCGGGATACTGCTGTACACTTTCATGTATCTTACAGAATACCATTTTAAGCTTTTTTTGCAAAAACTGAGGAAAAACCAGATTAAAGAAATATATAAAAGAGGGCACAGCCAGCTTCTGGAACTCCAGTTCATAATTACAATCTCTTTTTTAATAACATTTACAGCATCAAGAGCTATTGTCGTCAGCGCCGGGGAATCAAAACCATCGCTTGAACTGTGGGTATGGAATTACCATGTCCATCATTTTTTCTTCGGGCTCCTGCTGCTTTCAATAAGCGGCTGGATAAGCCTGGTAGAAACCCAGAAAAAATACAAGAAAATCTCTGCAATGCTTTACGGTGGCGGTCTGGGTCTGCTCATAGATGAGATAGGTCTTTTGCTCACATGGGGGAATTACTGGGCTACACAGTCATACATTTTCAGCGTAACTGTGATATTTATTTTCCTGAGCATTATTTTATATGAATACAACAGGGAGAGGAAAAGATAGTGAATGAATACCTATAAACAATAAAAAAGCAATATGTGTGGGAGCTTGCAGGGCTGGCTGATATATTTGAAGGAACCACAGACAATATCTTCAGGATTATGAGGTGACCCGATAGCTATGTTACTTGAACCATTTTTTACCGAAATACACGGCTGTTACTGGAAAAAATAATATATATCCTGATTATCGTCGTCATTGCGTCGGTTATTGCAAAGATGATCGCTACGGCAACTACGCGGCTCGGAAAGGAGGCGGGGATACCGCGCAATATCATTAGTCTGATAAATAAAGTTATCACATATTTTATTGCTTTTATAAGTCTTGTTTTGATTCTTCAAATCTTTAATTTTGACATTGCGACTTTTGTTGCCAGTTTCGGGATCGTGGGACTGATAATAGGTATAGGCGCCCAGGCGGTTATATCGAATCTTATTTCCGGGATTCTTATCATGTTCGAGAAACCATTTATTATAGGTGATTTCGTTGAGATTACGGGATTCCAGGGTAAAGTCGAGGATATAAGACTCCGGAGCACCAGCATAAAGACTTTCGATGGGCGGATAATCACAGTTCCGAACTCAACGTTCACATCCAGCGCCGTAATAAATTATTCAAGGACCGGCGGAATACAGGTGAAGATACCTGTATCTTTTAAAGCAGATGTGGATATTGAAAAGGCTTCGCAGATAATGAGTACCGTCGCTAAAAGTACACATGGGGTTCGTCCGTATCATATTGAAGTGCTGGTTACGGGAGTAACACAGAGCGACTCCTCGTGGAATGTAATAGTCGAACTCCGCTTCTGGGTAAACCAGGTTTCAGACAGGGATGTTATTGTTTCCAATGTTACAGGCAGGATCAAAGAAGAGCTGGCAAAAGAGAAGATACTTACTTTTTCCCCCCCAAAGCAGGATTAGGCCTACAACCTAAAACCACTTGTCCAGCGTCTGCTGGCCTTCTTCCGAGGCTTCTACCAGGCGCTCTACGGCCTTTGATACGCGCGCCTCCGAAAAATCATGCTCTTTGCAGAGGAACTCGATTACGGCGGATGAATCGGGTTTTTTCCATTTGATCTCATAATCCGGCGTCACATCCGGAACGAGGAACAGCCCCCTGATCTCTGCCAGGTGCTTGATATCTGCGCCTGTTTCTCCAAGCGCACCTTCAATACTGCCGTGTTTCTTTATCAGTTTCAGGGCTTTCTTCGGACCTATTCCCTTGATGCCCGGGTTATAATCGGTTCCGACAAGAAGAGCTATATCGACAAGCTGCTCCCTTGTGATCTCAAGTTTGCGAAGCCCGCTTTCAAGTTCTATGACTTCGCACTTTACATCCACGTAGATCCCTTTTCCGGGAAGCTTTCGTTTCCCCGTGGCAGCCAGGTTCCTTACGACCACAGGGGCGCCGAACAGAAGCGCATCGTAGTCCTGGGAGCCCACGGCATAGGCATTGCCGTTCATAGCTATGAACGCAGCCTGCGCCTCGCCTTCCGAGGGTGCCTGGATTACCGGGAATCCCATGAGAGAAAGCAGTTTTTTGGCATCTTCTATCATGTTCCCGCGAATATGTGATGACGCCTGGGCGTACTTAAGCGCCTCTTCACCACCTGCGGCTTTTTCTTCTTCCCATTTCAACATAGCCTCTGCCCGTACGCTTTTCCGCTCCTCCAGGATCGCATTCTTAAATTCCGGCGGGACCCCGTCAAAAACGAATATGGGTTTTATGCCCTCCTCGACAAGGTTGGTAGTCCTGTACAAAAAGCCTGAGAGGTGCGATGTTATCTCGCCGTGGGAATCGATGAGCGGGGTTCCGTCGCGTTGGCGGATAATGCTCAGGAACTGGTAAAGGGTATTGTATGCATCTATAGCTATTACTTTCCCCTTTAGCTCAGACAGCTCTATTTCTTTTCTCTCGAAAAGGTCGCCGAGGTCAACCCCCATATCAGTACCTCAAATCAAACGTCACTGCTCAGTCTGACATCTATTACGGAATCATCTTCTGCTTCAAGTCCTTTTACTGTCAGCAGATTTCCTTTACGATTGATTAATTCTGCTGCTGAGACTTTGACCTGGTGCTCGTCCCTGGACTGGTTGTTCTTGTGCACGATAAGCAGGTTTGCTCCTTTTTCGAATTTTTCAATTATTTTGCCAAGGAGACGCTCGCAGTCGGAGTATATTATAACATCGGTCAATCCTGAACTGGATTTTTTTATCACTCCGATGGGCTCGATTTTAAGATGCAACTGGACACCTCATTATAATGTACCATCTATCATTCGACCTGTTTATAATGCTTTCGCAAGTTTCATAGATATTAGACCCTAAATACATCATTAACCGTTTACATTTACTAAATTTTAATAACACTTCCCATAGAAATTATTATATAGCCGTTAATTAATGTCTAAGCATGGATATTTTGACGGTGGTATTACTTCTTATTCTGATTTTGATTATTATATTAATCGCTTATTTTTTCTCCACCTACAACAGGCTCAAGAGTTTAAGGAATGCCGGGGATGCAACCCTCTCCCAGGCAAGAGTGGCGATGAAAAAGCGGCTTGATATGATTGAACAACTTGTAGAGTCTGTCAAAAGTTATGCAAAGTTCGAACAGGACACGCTTACGAAAATCACTGGCATGCGCGCCAGCCTTGGAAAAGCCGGTCCGAATGAACTCAATAAAGTGGATAGTGAGATGAAGGGGCTGCTCGGGAATATAATAGCTGTTGCAGAGAACTACCCTGCATTGAAGACTTCCGAGACAGTAACTGTGACTATGAACGCTATAAAAGACATAGAAGACGAGATCGCAAGGCACAGATATACGTACAACAACATAATCCAGGAATATAACACGATGCTTGATACCATTCCTTCAAAATATATCGGGCGCTCAGTGGGATTGAGCAAGAAGGAATATCTTGATTTCTTTGACGAGGAACTGAAAAAACCAGTGGTGAGTTGGGGTTGAGTGAATATAAGCAGATTATAATTCTGTTAGCCGTTGTAGCTTTTATAGGCATTGCAGGGCTGTTCCTGACAGGTGGCTTTTCTGGTAATTCAGAGGCGTGTGGCCTGAAAGGATGCGGTGATGTATATGTGGACAGCTACAGGGCGGAGCTTAACCTGAACGGGACACTTGAAGAGAATTTTGTTTATGAAATTAAAGAATCAGGTAAATACAGGATGCTGTATCGGAACTGGAAGGTCCCGCTTTCGACCGGGAAACTTAATGAGCCATACGTGGAATTTGTCAGCAGTTCTCCACCGCCCGGAACAGTCCCGTATATTAAGGATTTCCAGGGAGATACTAAAATCATTTCAAGTTCCAACACCCAATATAGATATGAAATTTCAACCCTGGCAGAGTACAACGAGGCAGGTGGTTATAACCCCTATATATTCGAAGCCGGGAGATATGAAATAAGCTATGTTTTTAAAATACACCCGCCCCTGGAATGTGATTCTGAATATTGCCATTTAAATTTAAAACTGTCAGAGGAGCATCTGCCTTACAAACAGGTTACTTTAACAATTCACGATCCTGACGGCTTGATAGAGCAGGTATTCCCGCATCCTGCCATGGATACACGAAAAGAAGGCGATACGTGGGTCGTGGAGGGTGTAAGTCCGGAAAATACATTGCTGGAGATTGAAATGCTGCTTAAGCCCTCGATCGCGAATGTTATGGACGCATTTCCTCAAAAAGTTGCCGGGGTGAAGGATAAAACGCTCTCTGCGAACTCAGAATACTCCATAAATTCCGGCATTTTTTCAACGCTGGTTTACGTATTGAGAGCAATGGTGCTCTTGTTCCCGGTGCTGCTCGCATTAGTTTACTATAAATACGGAAGGGAAAAGTCTTTCACGGTGCCAAAATTCCTGAGTTATGTGCCGAATAAAAGGAAACCCTGGCTTGTGAACCTTGTTTTCAGAAAAGACCCTTTTGATTTTGATGAGAATGGGTTTTATGCAACACTTCTTGATCTGCACAGGCGGGGGATAGTGAAACTTGAAAACGGGACGAACAAAAGCGGGGGTCTAAGGATACGGCTTCTAAAAAGTTCTGAGGTAATCGAGGATAGATACGAAAAAGAAGTACTTGATTTTCTTAAGAGTTTCGCTGCGGGCGAAGTATTTGATACGAATGTATTGGATGAACGAATAGAAGAATTAAGGGAATCTGCTGCAGGTGATGGCTATGCGGCACTATCAAGACTTAACAGTATCCGGGACAGAATGCGAACTCTTATGAAAGTAGCTTACACAGAGTCGGCAAAAGAGTTCGTTATAAGCGGCAGGAAGTATGTAGCGGGATTCATAGCACTTTTCTCCCTGCTATTGATTGCAATGCTGGTTTTATATTTATATTATGGGACTGTATATCCGCAACTATCATATGGGCTTTTAGCAACCCTGGTTTTAGTGGCCCAGTCCATACCTCCTCTATTCGTGTCGTCTGCACTTTTTGGGAGGTGGAAAGAGAGTTATTATAAAGAAAAACTTGAGTGGGATGCGTTCCGTACTTTCCTTTCGGATTTCGCATCAATCAAAAAGTATGCACCCGAAGACCTGAATATGTGGCATGAGTGGCTTATCTATGGGACAGCGCTTGGAGTCGGCGATAAGGTCGTAAAAGCGATGGAAAAGCTGAATGTACAAATCCCCGAGGTTCATACAGCGACTTACATGCCGGTATATTTCGGGCATGTGTACGGCATGACCTCTCCGCCGTCGTCTGGAACGGGCAGCGGAGGATTTGGGGGCGGGTTTGGAGGAGGGGGTGGATTTGGAGGTGGCGGAGGGGGGGCGAGGTGAAATGTACTTTTGGATTTTATCCAGCGGCGCTTAATGGGAATGGGAAATTAACCCCTTACGCATACAACTTCTTTTGAATCTTTTCATCAGTCAATTCCCGCAGCGCGTCAGCAGCTATCCATCTGGCAGCTTTTGAATCTATTTCCTGTATCTCCTTCGCGGTCTCAATCGCCGCCCTGTTCAGATTCAGGTTCCGCTTCCCTATCTGCCGCAGTGCCCAGTTGACTGCTTTCCTGACAAAGTTCTTGTCATCGACAGCCTCTCTTTTTATGATAGGCAGGAACTTTAGGAACTCTTTGTCCTTCGCCTTCTTATCGTGCACAGCTAATGCAGCCATCAGGACAAATCCTGCTCTTTTGACAAATTCTTCTTTTCTATTACTCCATTCAATAGCCTTTTGGTAAGCGAGACCTGTTTTGTCAAAAAGATTACTGCAAACCTGGTCGCATATATCCCACGAATCAAAGTCCGCTGCCCAGCTCTCCATTTGTTCCTCGCTTACCATATCAGGAACATCTACCATGCCCGCCAGTATCCGTGCCTCGTGGATGCCGGATGACCAGAGTTGCTGTGCGAGGGCATGGTCTCTGCCTGTTTCCTGCGCTATTTTTCTCAGGGCAGGAATGGATACCCCGTATGTGTTACTTGGGTTTATTCCAAATCGCGCCATGCCTGCTACTGATTCTGGATTGGAGAGGGATTTCAGTTGTTGTAGGATATCTGTATACTGCATTTACGTGCCTCTCTTTAATATTCCTGCATGCTTTCAGCATTGTTCGAACAAGATAACTAATGCCTTTTCGCCTTTGGCTACTTTAGCCTTGTGCTTATGTTCTTCTCCTTCAGGGATGAAAAGCCCATCGCCTGCTCTGAGATTCGTCAGCATCCCATTAAAATCTATAGAAAGACTGCCTTCTACAATATAGCCGGTATGTCCTTTTGTGCACCAATCCTCTTCAACAAATTCCTCTGTGAACTCTGCCAGTCGTATTTTATGATGATTTCTAATATACGCTTTATATCGGACACCTACTGAAGGGCTCTCCCAATCCATGTTTTTGAAATCAATTAAATAATCTTCCATAGTTAGACGCCGCCTTCTCTTGCAATATATTTTTTCGTCCATGGGCAGACTGCAATACATATCCCGCAAATGCCTATACCGATTTTTTCTTCAAAATCTCTTAGTGTCTTTTTACAAGCAAAGGCATCATAAAAATCCTCTCTTTTCATATTTACATTCCAATTTTTCGGGGTATGCACCCTGGATGGGCATGAATTCACACATATCATATATTCATTACAATGTGAAACCTCAACTGGAACAGCAGTTTCAAATTCAGCATCTGTTAAAACCGTGTTCAGCCGAATAGCTGCACCATACTCCTCTGTAATAAGAAGGGCGGATTTGCCAATCCAACCAAGCCCTCCGCGTGTGGCTACAGTTTTATGGGGAAGAGCTGTTGCAAGCGTCTTCTGATTTACATACTCACTTGTAGGTTCCATTGGAATTGCTTTGTACCCGTTATCTGTTAGCATATCTGCTGTAAATTTACCTAAATACGATAATAAATCATTGGCTCTTTGATATTCCAAATAGTATTCCTGAGTTGGGCCAGCATTTATTTTTGCAATAATAGATGGATCAAGTGCAACAGCGATCGAGATGGCATAGTTCAATGAATGGCGAACGTTTTGTGGCATATTCCTGATATCTGCAAATCCAATGAGCGATGCTTTTTTATTAAGTAATGATTGTTTTATTTTAGAACTTAAATCGTTCATTCGCAATTTCACCTATCAAGTCGCGATTATAGTAGCATTGTGTTCATGATATTCAGGAAGCTTAGCTTTTGCATCCGAAAGGTTGTTGTAGCGTTTTTATCCTTTTATGTGCCAAGTGAATTTATCGTAATCACCATTTGGGCTATCGATATAAGTAATGTTGATATAAGTATAAACAATGAAATCGGTGTTTTAAATTCGCTTCTGCCCGTCTTGATGAAAAACATATGGATTGTGAAGGCAAATATGCCGGCAAAACTTAAAATTAATGAAAAAATCAAGCCTGCGAAAGTGTTCTGGAAAACTAATATCAATCCGTATAAAATAAAAAATATAAGAGGGAAATGCAATATCAGAAATCCATTGATACCGCCTGGTAACTTGAATAAATCCCACTCTTTCCAATATGCAGAGTCAATTTCATGAACTATTAATAATATAGAATTGACCAAATAAATCCAAAATAAAGTTTCTGGCATAAGTATTCATTTCCTCTATTCTTATTTAAATTGCTCTTTCTTACGCCATTACTTTTTTAACTTTTCTTTTCTGCTTCACGCATAGCTTTCATAGCAATCGATATAGTTTTAATTTTGTCAATTATCCCGCCTGAAAAACTCGCGGTAGCCATCTTCCTGTAATCCTCTGCCGACATAGCGGGCGCTGCAATTTCATCAGTAGTCTCTTTACTTATGCTTCCTTCACGCAATTCGGCACCCGCCTTTTTGATAAGCTCATACTTTCTGTCAAATAATTTCGGTGCACCGGCAATCCCGGCTGCTGAGATTAGTATTTCTCCCGACCAGGTCCAGCCCATCTCGTCACATATTTTGCGGAAATATGGTCTCAGTAGATCGAAATTTTCAATCTCAGGAAACCCGCATGAGGATATCAGCACAGTTTTAGGATGTCTGTCAAATCGCTTGGGATGCTCCGTGCCTCCTCTTGCCGATTTAACCTGGGCCGGCTCCAGAGTGATAAAAAACCTGTCTATAACATTTTTTACAGTGGCCGGAAAACTGAATATATAAAGAGGCGCTGCCAGAAGAAAATAATCAGCCTGTTTATAGGCTTCAAGGATTTCCTGGAAATCATCTTTCTGTACGCAGACCCCCGGGGTTTTCTTTCCCCAGCATGACCAGCAACTGGTGCATGGTCCGATGTTCATCTTGTGCGGGTAGAATTTCCTTACTTCAACATTTTCCCCCATTCCTTCTATACATAAATCAAGCATTTTTTCCGTAAATGATGGTTTTCTCATAGAACCGGAAATTGCCAGGATTATTTTTTTATTCATGTTATCACCATCAGCGCATATTCACTTCCATACATGGCCTGACAATTGTTGTTCCACCCAGGGCAATATGTGGCGCTTCGATGTTTATCTGGAAGCGCCAGTTGAAGATAGCAAGGATTTCAGCTAATATCAGACCTATTTTATCTTCTTCCTTATAATCGCCACGTCCCCGAGCGTTGTTCCCCTGATAAACCCGCCCCCGCGCTGGTCCTGCGAGGAGACTTTCTCGGTGAGTTTTACATTCAGTTCGGTTTCAAGTTTCTTCCTTATCGCATCCTCTGGCACAAGCTCTTCCCGCTCGATCTTCCGCAGGAGCGCGGATTTTTCCATGATCTTCAAAGCAAGGCCCTCAAGAGTCAATCCCCTTGATTCCCTCGCTTTTTTAATTACCTGGGCGTAGTCCGGGATTATCTCGCCCTCAAGCGTATCAAAAGCATCTTTACGGGGCTTACGGGTAAAGACCGTCTTTTCAACAGGCGCGAGCTTTCTGGATACAGGAGTCCGTTTATCGGATGGTGTTCCATAACGCGCACATTTCCCGCATACATCCAGTACAGTTCCTTCAACTGTCACTCGTATGGGATTTCCTTTTATATCACTGCCGCATATTTCGCATTGCATTTTCTACGAAAACTCTATATACCGTCTACGCTTAAATATCATTCGATACTAAATGTCTGAAACTCAGGAAAACAGGGAGATACCGATCGGAATAGGAAGCGATGACTTTTCTCGCTATTTGATGGACAGGATTAAAATGCTTGAAGAAAGGAACACGATCCTGAGAGAGCAAGCTAACAAGATAGAACTGGAGAAACGTTTTACTGAAAACCAGAAACTCAAATACGAGAGGGAGTTGAGGCAGTTGAAAAGCGAGCTTGAGAAGCTGAAAACGCCCCCGATGGTCGTAGGCAGCGTTGTGGATGTCCTGGAGAACGGCAAGGTGATAATCAGGAGCACCACAGGTCCGCAGTTCGTGGTAGGGGCTTCCCAGTTCATAAACAGTTCGGAACTGGTAGCGGGAGCGCGCGTCTCCCTGAATTACCAGACGCTTTCAGTAACAGGTATCCTGCCTTCTTCGCGGGATCCTTTTGTTAGCGGCATGGAGGTCATAGCGGCTCCCGACATATCGTTCTCAGATATCGGCGGCCTGGATGAACAGATACGCGAAGTGCGGGAAACGGTTGAGATGCCGCTTACAAAGCCTGAGGTGTTCGAGCGCATCGGAATTGAGCCGCCAAAAGGAGTGCTGCTATATGGCGCACCCGGGACAGGCAAGACGCTGCTGGCTAAAGCAGTGGCAAACCAGACAAAAGCCACGTTCATCAGGATAGTAGGCTCCGAACTTGTACAAAAGTACATAGGCGAGGGAGCCAGGCTTGTTAGAGACCTTTTCAAGATGGCGAAAGAAAAAGCCCCGAGCATCGTATTCATCGATGAGCTTGATTCGATAGGTGCAAAGCGTCTTGATACCGCAACATCCGGGGATCGGGAAGTACAGCGTACGCTGATGCAGCTTCTCTCAGAGATGGACGGTTTTAATCCCAGGGGCAATGTCAGGATAATAGCAGCAACGAACAGACCCGATATTCTTGATGCTGCGCTCCTGCGGCCCGGGAGGTTTGACAGGTTCATATCAATACCCATGCCGGACAGTGTTGCACGTGCAATGATCCTTAAAATACATTGCCGGAGAATGAAACTCTCAGAAGATGTCGATATTGAAAAACTTGCATCTCTTACCGAAGGATCAAATGGTTCGGATATTAAGGCAATTGCTATGGAAGCGGGCATGTTTGCAGTAAGGGAAGAGCGATACAGCGTCGGGATGGATGATTTCATGAATGCGATAAAGAAATTAAAAGTCCCTGCAGAAAAACAGAGCCTCTCTGAAGGTATGTTCGTCTGATTCGAACACATCCAATAATTTGACAGGATAACAGGATAAGCTGTATAAAATCTATCCTGTTAATCCTGTCCATTGGCTGATTTTTAACCCTTAAACGCAATATGTAATTTGAGAAGTTGGAATCAATGGATGGGTTCATCTGATTCGCTTTATTTTTATAAATATCCATACTACACAATCTATTTCTTTGCGATTGTTTATAAGGCATTAAAATGTTTATATGCCATTAAAACTTCGGAAGCATAATGGAAACAATCGCACAATCCCTTGAAAAAATTCTCGATAACCTGCAGGCAGTGGGCGGTGTCGAACTTTCTGCGATCGTTTCAAGGCAGGGGCTGCTGATGGTCTCTAAAGATACCGGAGGGGGGCTTAACAGCGAGGCGTTCGCGGCGCTGACCGCTACTCTGTATATATCCGCCGAATCAACGACCGTTCGCTTATCCGGGCAGAGACCCAGGTCGATCATCGTGGAAACAGAGGATAAGCACCTTATAACATATGCTGCAGGTCCGGATGCGTTGATCGTGGTCCTGGTAGGACAGGAAGGTTATATCGGCCTGGTCCTGAACGAGTTGAAAAAAGCTGCAGAGAAAGTCAAGCAGATCATTTAATCGTATCGGAACTTTTGCGTTAGGTATATATATCAAAATGACCGTGTAAGTCTGTCACATAGTAACACGGTTAACTGAGGTGATTTTATTGTCAGAACTTGGTAAAAAAATACGGCTTGAGAGGATAATGGACAGGGAAAGCAGGAACATGGTAATAATTCCTATGGACCACGGGATATCCATGGGACCTATAAGAGGCATCGAAAACCTTACGGACATGGTGAACAGGGTGGCGGATGGGGGAGCCAACGCCGTTCTTTTGCAAAAAGGCATGGCAAAGCACGGTCACCGCGGGTATGGACGCGATATCGGGCTGATCATACATATGAGCGCATCCACATCCCTTGGACCCGATCCCAATGACAAAGTGAAGGTCTGCACGGTGGAAGAAGCTATAAAGATGGGGGCTGATGCCGTTAGCGTGCATATCAACGTCGGCTCCGAGACAGAGGCTGACCAGCTAAAGATACTGGGTACAGTCTCAGAGCAATGCGACGATTGGGGAATGCCACTGATCGCGATGATGTATCCGCGCGGGAAGGATATCAAGAACTCAAACGACCCGCAGCTTGTTGCACACGTTGCGCGTGTGGGTGCGGAACTGGGCGCGGATATCATAAAGACCAATTTTACAGGTGATATCGATTCTTTCAGGAAAGTCGTAGAAGGCTGCCCCGTGCCTGTAGTTATGGCAGGAGGCCCGAAGGCTAACACGGATGAGGAATTCCTGGCAATGGTCCGGGCCGCAGTGGATGCCGGAGGAAGAGGTGTCGCGATCGGAAGGAATGTCTTCCAGCATGATAACCCCACGGCAATGACACGCGCTCTTACTTTAATCGTACATAAGGGCGCAAGCGTAAAAGAAGCTATGGAGGCGCTCCGGTGAAAAAGGATAAGACGGTCTGGATAAAAGCAGATAACGAATCATGGGAAGAGAACAAGCCCAGGGTCACGACAGGGCTTGAGTCCGGAGCCGACTGCATACTTTTGAACCCCGAGGATGTTACCAAGGTAAAAGAACTGGGGAACATCAGAACCGCCGCACCGGGCGGGGAAGCCGATATCATAGTCGTCGGGAAAAGCAGCGAAGGTGACGGGACAAAAAAACTGCCGCCTGATGCCTCAAATTCACTGGATATAGCAGAAGCGCAGCGCCTGAAAAGGGAAGGCAAGGACGTCGCCGGATACGTGGTCATAAAAAACAAGAAATATGAGCAATTCGCTGTCGAACTTGGAAAATCGTGTGATTACCTGGTCGTTATAGGCACGGACTGGAAAGTCATTCCGCTTGAGAACCTGATCGCCGGGCTGCAGAAGCTTGATGTTGGGATTATAGCTGGCGTCCGGAACGCCGAGGAGGCGAAGCTTGCGCTTGAGACTCTGGAGCACGGCTCAGACGGCGTGCTTGTTGATACCGATGATATCTCAGAGATAAAGAAGATCGTAGCCGTCAGGGACAGGTCGGGAATGGGAAAGATACCGCTTGTAAAAGCCAGGATAACCAAAGTAAAACCGGTCGGCATGGGGGACAGGGTATGCGTGGATACCGCGTCTTTGATGGTTCCGGGCGAAGGGATGCTGATAGGCTCGCAGAGCAACGGGTTGTTCTTTGTTCATTCGGAGTCCGAGGAAAGCCCGTACGTAGCTGCGCGCCCGTTCAGGGTAAATGCAGGCGCAGTCCATGCCTATATCAGGGTAGGCGAAAAGACGCGCTACCTCTCCGAGCTTGCATCAGGCGACGAGGTCATGACAATCAACTCGGAAGGGGAAACGCGACCCGCAGTCGTGGGCAGGGTGAAGATCGAGCGCCGCCCACTAATGCTCGTTGAGGCTGAAGTGGATGGGACGAGGATAAAGACGCTGCTTCAGAACGCTGAGACCATCAAGCTCGTCGGGGATAGCGGAAAGCCGATGCCAGTGACCACTCTTAAGGAAGGCGATGAAGTGCTTGTGTATTTTGAGAAAGCAGCGAGGCATTTTGGGATCAAGATCGAGGAAACTATAATTGAAAAGTGATAACAGGCTTACCCTCAGAAAATAAAAAATAGCTTTATATAACAAAATGACCTATGTAAGGTAGAGACGTAATTTCGCATATGCTGCGATTAAAGTGGGAAGTGTAAAACTGTAATTGCAAATTAGCTTACAAATTTATAATAACTATAGATTATAAATTAGCAGGTAATTAAAAAGCTTTATATGAGATAATAGCGTTTCTAAATTAAGAGGAGTGAATTTGTATGGTTAGTAAAAGCGAACAGGTGAGTGTGGAGAGTGGAGAAAAAAAAGACATTTTCAGGATATGGGCTGATAGCTACACAGCAGTTTCAAGAATATGGGAAGATTCCTATACGATTCTGTACAAGCCATGGATAGAGTCTTCAGGGGCGCTGCTTGATAAAGCCGCTGAACTCTCAAAAGAAGCTACGGCGGAAAAATACAGGGAATTCTATGATGAATGGATGAAATCATACCAGAATACCTTTGGTAAGTTTTATCCGGTCAAGATGGGGAAATTGGATAGAGAGATGGTTGAGAAATTGAAGGATAGCGCTGAGGAGGCAAAAAATCTCTTCCAGTCGTGGGTTAATTTGTTAGAGGAGAATGCGCGCAAGACCGAGGAGCTGTCCGGGGGAGAACCTGATATAGAAAAATCCAGGGAAATCTACAACATGTGGATGAATACGTACGGGAAAATATTCGAAGATTTTCTTGCAATGCCGACCAGGGGAGCTTCGAAAGAGGTACTTGAAAGTTATGGAGGGCTGCCAAATATTTACCTGAGAAGTTTTTCGGAGTTGTCCAAAATCTGGAGAGATTCTTACATGCATCTATATCAGCCGTGGGCTGATTCTATGATGAAGCTTTCCGGAAAAATGACAGAGCTATCAAGAGGAGACGCAAGCCCCGAAGCCTATAAAGAATTTTACAACCTCTGGATGAACACATACAAGGATATGTCTGGCAGATGGTTCAATGTTGAGTCCTTTAAACCCTCAAAGGAGATGTTTGATAGTTTCTTAAAGAGCACGGACATTTATCTTAATATGTATAAATCCTGGATATCTGCCCTGGAGAAAATGTCAGAGAAAACTACAGAACTATCAAAACGCACCGCTGACCCGGAGGCGTTTAAAGAATTCTATAACACCTGGGCGAAGATGAACGAGAAGGCGCTTGAAGACTTCTTTAAATATATGCCTGCCGTCGGTCCGATGAAGAACATGATGGAGCCGGTAAAGAACGCAACCAAGGCGTATGCGGATATGTTCGTCAACATGTCAAACGCATGGATGAGAATGGCTCCCGGCGCTACAGCCACAAGCCAGGTCTGAGTATGGAAAAATCCAGTGTTGAATTAACACATGAGTTTTTTGACCAGTGGTTAAAGACTTACGAGTCTACCTATGGCAGGCTAGTTGAAATGCCTGCCATGGGCCCGATGCGTGAAAGATCCGAAAAAATGGTGAGGAGTTTTTCTGTCTCTGTTAACCTCTATACAGCCTGGATGGAATCCCTCGTCAACTTCCAGAACATATTCCTGGAAGCAATGCGGAGAATGCGCGAGAAGATGACCACAGAGATGGAAGGAGAAGTCCGTCCCGAGAGGTATAAAGATTTTTATCAACTCTGGATTGAGACTTACAGCGAGACGTTCAAAGAATTCCTGAAATCAGGTCACTTCTCTTCTGATATGGGGAGACTGACATCCTACTTCGTGGATTTCCAGAAAAGCAACCGGGATTTAGTTGAAGAGAATGTCCTGAAACCAGTAAACCTGCCCACAAGGACCGAGATAGATGAGATGAACCGGGAATTGTATACTCTTAAGAAAACAGCAAAGAATCTGACCCGGGATATGGATTCTCTTAAGAGAACGATGCAGGAACTGACAGGCCAGGTCAAAGAACCATCCGAAGAAAGAAGTTGATATCCTTCCAGGGGAGGGGAGAGAGGAAGTCATGAACACAGTAGATATGATAGAGAGTTATAGAAGATTCGTAGCAGGAGTGGAAATACTGTCAGAACCGCCCGATTTTTCTGTCGGGACAACGCCTTCCGAGGTAGTTTATACGGAAGACGACATGAAACTTATGCATTATTTCCCTACTGTAGAAAAGCCATACCCAATTCCGGTGCTTATAGTTTATGCATTCGTGAACCGTTACTATATCCTGGACCTCCAGCCCGATAAGAGCGTGGTGAGGAAGCTGCTGGATGAGGGGCTTGATGTTTATATTATTGACTGGGGGTATCCCACAGGCGCTGACAGGTACCTCACGCTTAACGATTATGTGAACGGTTATCTGAGCAACGCTGTAGATAAGGTCAGGGAACTGTCGGGGTCTGATAAAATAACGCTGCTCGGAGTATGTCAGGGAGGAACTATCTCTGCAATGTATGCCTCACTGCATCCTGAGGTGGTAAAGAACTTTGTCGCCCTTGTGACGCCTATAAACTTCGACACTGATAAAGGACTCCTTCATGTCTGGGCAAAGAGCCTTGATGTGGATAAGATTGTGGATTTCTACGGAATAGTGCCGGGCGATCTGCTGAATACAGGGTTCCTGCTCACAGACCCGTTCAGGCTTCTTATCGATAAGTACGTAGGTCTGTTCGAGAGGATAGAATGCAAACCTGAGGACATGGAATGCCAGCTCAGGAACGAGGAAACAGTTAGGAACTTCCTCAGGATGGAGAAATGGATATTCGACAGCCCCGACCAGGCTGGTGAAACCTACAGGCAGTTCATGAAAGACTGCTACCAGAAGAACCTGCTTATCAAGAACGAGATGATGATCGACGGGCAAAGGATCAACCTGAAAAATATCACCATGCCTGTGCTTAACGTCATGGCTGAGACCGACCATCTTGTTCCCAATGATGCAAGCCTGCCGCTTACTGATGCGGTGGGAAGTGAGGATACGGAGACGCTTGTTTTCCCGACAGGGCATATAGGTATCTTTGTGGGTTCCAAATCCCAGAAAGAGGTCGTACCCAAAATCGCAGCGTGGCTAAAGCCCAGATCTCTTCCTGAAGAAACCGGAAAAGGAAAAATAAAGCAACCCATGAAGGAAAAGCCCCTGAGAGTAAGGGAAAAGCTACCTGCGCGACCTGTAGAAGTGGCGTTTGAACAGCGTGTCGAAGAGAAACCCAGACCTAAAAGAAAGACCCGCAGGACGAAGGGAGTCTGATATGAGACTTGAGAACAAAGTTGCGATCATCACAGGAGCATCAAGCGGCATTGGTAAAGAGACCGCGATCCTGTTCTGCCAGGAAGGTGCAAGGATAACTGCAACTTCAAGGTCGGTAGAAAAATTAGAACAGGTCTGCAAAGAAATAAGCGGGCATGAGGAAAAAGTGATATACGTCAAAGGGGATGTCACCAACAGGGAGGAGATGGAAGAAGTACTCAGAAAGACGATAGACACCTTCGGAAGAGTGGATATCCTGATAAACAACGCAGGCATCACCCAGGATGCCCTGGTAACAAAAATGACAAAAGAGCAATGGAATAATGTGATCAATGTGGATCTTTCCGGGGCTTTTAACTGCATCCAGGTAGTAGCCCCATATATGCTCGAGCAGGGGAGCGGTGTGATCATCAACGCGTCCTCTATTTCAGGATTATACGGCAATATCGGACAGGTCAATTATGCTTCAGCCAAAGCCGGGTTGATCGGCATGACAAAGACCCTGGCAAAGGAACTCGGCAGGAAAGGTGTAAGGGTCAATGCAGTGGCTCCCGGATTTATAAAGACGCCCATGACGGAAACTGTGCCGGATAAAATAATGAATATGATCATAGAAAGAACTCCTCTGCGCAGGATGGGCGAACCGGGCGATGTGGCGCATGCATATCTGTATCTCGCTTCGGATGATGCGAAGTTCATTAACGGGGAAGTGCTTCACGTAGATGGCGGGCTCGTCCTGTAATATATAGTAGGTGGAAATAAAATGAATAAAGTAGTTATCGTATCAGCAACAAGGACTGCAATAGGAAAATTTGGAGGAAGCCTAAAAGACATTGTGCCCGGGCAGCTTGGCTCGGTGGTGATAAAAGACGTCCTCAAAAGAGTAGATGTTGACCCGGCTGAGGTCGATGAGGTCATTATGGGGAATGTCCTGTCGGGCGGTCAGGGTATGAACGTAGCAAGACAGTCCTCCATCTGGGGAGGTGTCCCGATAAAAGTACCTGCCTTTAGCGTGAACAAGGTTTGCGGCTCAAGTCTGAAATCCGTTATCCTGGGTGCACAATCCATAATGCTCGGTGATGAAGAGATCGTCCTGGCAGGCGGGACTGAATCCATGTCAACGGCAAGATACGCACTGGCAAAGGCGCGCTGGGGAATAAGGATGGGTAATGATGAGATCGTAGATATGATGGTAAATGACGGGCTGTGGGATATTTTCAATAACATTCACATGGGGGTCACTGCAGAGAACCTGGCAGAGAAATATAATATTTCAAGGGAAGAGCAGGATGAGTTCTCAGCAAAAAGCCAGAACAAGGCTGAGGCTGCGATCAAAGAAGGCAGGTTCAAGGAGGAGATCGTTCCGGCACCTGTTCCCCAGCCGAAAGGTGAACCTTTGCTCTTTGATACGGATGAGTTCCCCAGGTTCGGGACAACAAAAGAGACACTGGCAAAACTGAAACCCGCCTTTAAAAAGACCGGCACAGTGACTGCGGGCAACTCTTCAGGCATAAACGACGGTGCTGCCGCAGTCCTCTTGATGTCAGAGGATAAAGCAAAAGAGATGGGTCTTCGGCCCATGGCAACCATCATAAGCTATGCTTACTGCGGCGTATCTCCAGAAATAATGGGTATCGGGCCTGTTTGCGCTGTCAGCACTGCTTTGAGTCGTGCTAACCTGACGACAGATGATATCGACCTGATAGAAGAGAACGAAGCCTTTGCCGCCCAGTCCATAGCTGTCGACAGGGAGCTGAAATGGGATCCGGAAAAGGTCAACGTGAACGGCGGCGCCATAGCCCTTGGGCATCCGATAGGGGCAAGCGGTTCAAGGATCCTGGTCACGCTGCTGTATGAATTGATGAGGCGGAAAGGCAAATACGGGGCTGCGACCATGTGCATCGGCGGGGGCATGGGCATCGCTGTTGTTATAAAGAGATGATTCGATGATAATACGATGGGTTATAAAGTGGTGATACGATGAACATGAATGGGAATGGGAAAAAACTTGAGGGTAAAGTCGCCCTGGTCACGGGCGGCTCAAGGGGTATAGGGATGGCGATCGCCCTGCGGCTGGCGCAAGAGGGGGCAGATGTGGCGATTAACTACCAGCGTACAAAAGAACAGGCAGAGGAGGTATCAAAGCTTATAGACCAGATGGGCATTAAAAACGAGCTTGAAAAATTAGCCCTGCTGATAGACAACATGGATACCAGGGAGCATGCAAAGGAAGTGTCAAGGAAAATAGAATCTATGGGCAGGCACTCCATCATATGCCAGGCAAACGTGAGCGACGCCGAACAGGTATGGAGGATGCGGGATGAGGTGGTAAGACAATTCGGTAAAATAGATGTGCTGATCAATAACGCCGGGATAACAAGGGACAAGTCATTTGCAAAGATGACCCCGCAGATGTGGTCTGAGGTATTATCCGTGAACCTGGACGGCACATTCCACTGCACCAAAGCGGTCATAGACGGTATGCTTGAGAGGAAGTACGGACGGATCGTGAACATATCCTCGGTCATCGGGAGGATGGGCAACTTCGGGCAGGCGAACTATGCGGCTTCAAAGGCGGGGATAATAGGTTTTACGCAAACCCTTGCAAAGGAGTTCGCAAGTAAGGGTATAACTGTGAATGCTATCGCACCCGGATTTATAGAAACGGATATGGTGAGATCGATCTCCAGTGAAGCTATGGAAAAAGTCCTTGCCCAGATACCCCTTCGAAGGCTGGGGCAGCCGGAAGAGGTCGCCGGGGCTGTGGCTTACCTGGTCTCGGAAGGTGATTATATAACCGGACAGGTGATAGATATAAACGGGGGACTCTATATCTAATGTAGTAAACACATTTCTTTAAGATATGCAGTACTTATATTTTTAACTTCACTTATTTTATATTATATTTATCGCTATGCGTAGACCTTTTTATTCCAGCGCATATGTGCGTAAACTATATAAGACACGTTCGCGTAAATACGAATTAGTTCGACGTTATCCTGTTAAGCAGGACGAGATAGTAATAAAATACCGCTATTCTGATATGTAGAATAAAACGGCGAACTAAAATCACGAAGGAGAATTCAAAACGAATGAAACTTAAGAACGAAGTTACAATCATTACAGGTGCCGGAAGCGGCATCGGTAAAGAGACAGCTCTTCTGTTTGCAAAGGAAGGAGCTAAAGTCGTTGTAGCTGATATAAATGAAAAAAGTGGTAATGAAACGGTAGAAGAGATCAAAAAAGCCGGAGGCGAGGGCATTTTTGTTAAGCTGGATACCTGTAACAGGGAACTGGTGAAACATATGGTCGAAGATACCCTCAAGAAATACGGTAAAATCGATGTGCTAATAGCTAATGCTGGTATTGTCCAGGATGCCCTGCTGATAAAAATGACAGAGGAACAGTGGGATAAGGTCATTAACGTGAACCTAAAAGGGACTTTTAACTGCATCCAGGCTGTCGTTGATGTTATGGTACAGCAGGGCAAAGGTGTAATTATAAACACTTCTTCAGTTGTAGGGTTGTACGGCAATGTCGGTCAGGTCAATTATTCCGCGGCCAAGGCCGGGTTGATCGGCATGACAAAGACGTTGGCCAAGGAACTTGGAAAGAAAGGAATAAGGGTCAATGCGGTTGCTCCGGGATTCATAATGACACCGATGACGGCCAATGTGCCCGAAAAAGTCCTTGAATTAATGAAAGAAAAAACTCCTCTGCGCAAGCTGGGAGAACCCAGGGACGTTGCAAATGCGTACCTGTTCCTTGCTTCGGAAGATGCAAAGTACGTTAACGGCGCGGTGCTTTCCGTGGACGGCGGGCTTGTTATCTAAGTAAATACAGAAACATTTATTATGCTCCACGCACCAGTTATATTCTGGGTGAGTAAATGGGAGCATATGAAGACACTCTTAACGATATAGAGAAGACATTCGGAACAGTTCCCCGGTTCATGAGGCTTATCAGCAGTGAGTCGCTTGTCCGCGACTGGCCTTCCTGGAAGAGAGACAACCCCGGAGAGATGTACCTTGAAAGAGCAAGATACCTGCTCAGTGCAGACGATATACTTGAAGAGATGCTGAGCAAAGCTGAAATAACCGACAGCAGGGAGTTCAGCAGGATAGCAAGGACTGTTTGCTGTGGCGCGCTGGTCGATGCGAACAGGGCAACGGTAGCGAGAGCGAAGACGGGTGAGCTGTTCCTTGTCTGCAACGATAAGTGCAGATCGCTTGTCGAGATGGCTACGCCTGAGCAGATAAAAACGATCGCTGCGACGGAACTGATGTGTGAAGAGCAGGGATAATAAAACACTTTCACAGGTTCCTTAAAAGAACTTGTCCACGATCTCAACTGCCCTTGCAACAAGCTTCACGCAGTTCTCAAGGTCGCTCATGCTGAGTACGGATACGGGCGAGTGGATGTATCTCGTGGGAGGGCTGATGACGCCCGAAGGTATGCCGTCTCTGGTGAGATGTATCGCTGATGCATCCGTTGTACCTCCCGCGCCGACTTCAAGCTGGTACGGGATGTTATTTGATTCAGCCGCTTCTTTTAACCATCTCAGCACGCTTTCGGGAACGATTATGCCACGCCCTTCAGCATCGCTTACAGTGATGGAAGGCCCTTTTCCGATCTCTATTGCCGATTGTTTCTTCTCGATACCCGGATGGTCCCCTGTGTAAGACACATCGGTAGCCAGGGCTACGTCCGGGTTCAATCCGAAGGCCGAGGTTTTAGCGCCTTTTAGCCCCACTTCCTCCTGCACAGTGAATACTGCGTGGACAGTGGCTTTTACATCCGTCATTTCCCGCAAACCCCAGATAAGCATGGCGCAGCCTGCCCGGTTATCGAACGCTTTACCGGTTACCCTATCGTTGCCAAGCGGCTTGAACTCGGTGTCTAAAGTAAGAGGCGTCCCTATTTTCACGCCCATTTTTCCGGCATCTTCCTTGCTTGTGGCGCCGACATCGATGAACATATCCTCGGCTTTTACCGGTTTTTTCTTATCCTCTTCTGTCATGACATGAGGCGGCTTTCCGCCAATGACACCATAGAGTTCTCCCTTTTCCGTATGCACAATCATCCTCTGGTTGAGAAGTGTCTGGTCAAACCATCCGCCGCTTTTCGTAAAATGGATAAAGCCTTTATCATCGATGTATTTTATCATAAGGCCGATCTCGTCCATGTGCGCAGCAAGCATGACCGCAGGCGCACCTCCCCGTTTTGTAGCGATGAGGTTCCCCATTTTATCTGTTCTAACCTCATCCACGTACGGTTTTACTTCTTCCTCAATTATCTGCCTCACGTTCCCTTCGTATCCTGAGGCTCCGTGCTCATTCGATAGCCGCTCAAGAAGATCCTGCAATTCGCTCATAGTTATTACTCCCATTAGAATAATTGTCAGGAGACGTAATAAAATTATTGAAAAGCGCTGCGATATGAGTTCAGATGAATTTTATAAGAAAACTTTATCCTGTCAATCCTGTTAATCCTGTCCGAAATATACTGTTCCCTCTTTGTCTTTTAGTTTCCCTATATCCGTATCAGGAAATATGATTTGACGGATGATTTCGCTATTATTTCTCAGAAAATCCAATACATCTTTCAAATATGGCTCTGTTCCTGGAACAATTGGTGCATTTTTTCCCCATCTATTAATACACTGGTTAATTGTCTCTCCAGTATCTTTCATCCGACCTTTATTATCATTGATATTATCTACAGCGAAATGTAGATAGTATGCTTTTATGTATTCTTTTCTTGTGGCTAAGAGCCATTTTAAATCCTCTTTTTGTATCCATTCCTTTTTTCCTCTATTGTGTAAAGGACTATTTTCTGATTTTACAGGCCCTGATAAGCTTCTGATTGACACACTCAAGTGTCCGCATACGAATATTTTTCTCTCAGTATTGTGTTCTTCAAATTCTTTTGGAGGATCTATATCATCTATGAATCTATTGATTTCATTTGATATGCGATTTGGTATTCCTGCCATCTCTGCTATTTTATCGTGTTCTATAAATCCTGCCATCTTTACCTGTTTTTATTTTCTATGCTCAAAGAAAAACTGTATAGTTTACGCTTATAGTGGTCTTTCCTATATTCCTTTATCTATATTTTTTATCAATTCCTAAAGTAAAAAGAAATCTAAAAACAATATAATATACGAATTTGATAACGCACACTTGAAAGACCATAAATTATAAATAAAGGGGCTTACATTACCGATAGAATGGTACTAATTATGATTATGGAATATTTTGATGGGATACTGGAGCAAATTCGGGATGCTCAATGGCACAACATAGATGAGATTACACAGAATACATCTCTGCCGCATGATACGTTGAATAAGTTGCTTTTATTTCTTCAAGAACAGGCATTTATTGATAAAAAGAATGAAACACTGAGAATTACATCTTTCGGATTAAAATATTTGCAACTTCCTGTGGAACTTTCATCTAACCCGGTACATCAGCCACTTACTTCAAAATCTTCAGTTGTTCCTTTCCTGTCTCTGTAAGCTTATAACCTTCCATTTCCGGCTTATTGCACTCTACTATAAAATCCTGATGCTATAGTACAGTCTAAACTTTTCTAAATAACACGTTATTGTCTTTATCAAATACAGTAACTGAAGACCATCCGACATTTCCATTTCGTACGTTTTCGTCAGGAATAATTATTCCTTTACTATTGTTAACCAACCCGGTTACTTCATCTTTGTTTCTAAATACCACAGTGACCTTATATGCTTTTTTTAACATCTGATCGTCGTTGATAATAACGGCTACGAACGGAATTCCGGTTGCTGTACCGCCAATAGAAACCGGGGTAAAAGCAGAATTGTTTGACCATGAGAGCTGAGTCCAGGATATATTACCGGTCTCATCAATCGATATTTGATAAAACCCCATTTCCGATTGGTTTTCATACAAAACTACGGTAGAATTTCCAACAGTCCGATTCGCCAGAGGCGTCACATTTTTTTCTTCAAGGAACAGGTTTATTTTAGATTCAGAAGGAGGTATAGATGTCTCCTGTGCGCTATTATTTTTCTGAACACTGTAGTTCTTCTGTACGCTATTGTTTCCTTGTATGCACCCTGAGATTAGTAAAGACAGCACTATTAATGCAAAAGGCAGTAACCGTAAGCTTCTCATAACATTTGCTTCCCTTCCCACATGGACTTATCTTAAAGACTGGTTGATTAATTCGCTTGATACGCAATATTATGTATGTTTTACTTCATGAATTCTTCTATTCTAATCAAGAAGAGAATAACTACTAAAAGCTGAAATGCAAGTATTATCGCCTAAATTAATGTTATCCATTGATTCCCCAGAGTAAATCAAAAAACCTCTTTTTAATCCCATTTTCAGCAGTTCCTGAAACTCCTCATATGTACAATGCTTAATCCGAGATGCATAAGTTTTCTGCCGCCAGCATAATCCTCTTTCAGGTCATCAAGGCTGTACTGGAACGGTATGCCTTTTCCTGCGGCGATAGCTATCATCTCCCGTAACGGTATGCCTGCCATTCTGGCGGCGCAGCCAATGGTTATATTCCCATTACGGTATTGTGTTAGAATTTGGTCTATCTGCGTTTCTGTAAGAGATGATGTGTCAGTTTCCAAAATATCCTCTTTTGATTTTAGTATTAATACTCAGCTTCAAACCATTACCTCATCCACCTGTCCCGCGCCCGCTATGGAAATATTATCTTCAGGCTCAAGGTAAAGTTCGATAGCTTCCTTTATATTCTCAAGGGCTTCATTTTTTGTTTTTCCCTGAGAGATGCAGCCAGGAAGCGAAGGGACTTCCACTACGTACCAGCCATCCTCACCTTCTGTAATAATGACTTTAAATTTCATGAGCATTATTTTGCATATTTTTACTTATAAGGTTACTTGTGAACTATTCAGATGCTTATGCCCAGATTGGCGCTGTTCCTGCGGGATTACTGGCGGCGCGCCTTCGTATGGGCGGGCGTAATAAGCTGCCGGCGCGGGGAGAGAGGCAGAGCAAGTTACTGATATACTGGAAAACATTTTAACTCATAAACGATATATTTCAAGCGATGAAATATATGATTATACTTGAAAAAGAAGATGAGGGCGGCTATTCCGCCCAGTGTCTTGAACTGCCGGGCGCCATCAGCCAGGGTGAAACAAAAGAAGAAGCACTCAGGAACATAAAAGAGGCAATAGAGCTTGTTCTGGAAGTGATCAACGAAGAGGCAAAGGCGCTTGGAAATAATGCTGAAATCTCTGCGGTGGAAGTAAGTGCTTGAGAAGCTGCCTTTTTTAACCACAAATCTTTTAATTTTAAAAGTCACGGTAAATGCACAATAATTAAGTATCATGGAGTCAATAATATAATTATGATACATAAACAGATTACTCTCTCCCTTCCTTCGGATGTATTACAGGCATTTAAAGAGCCTGTTGATACCCTTGAAAAGAAATTCAGGCTTTATCTTGCAATAATGCTGTACCGTGAGGCTGAGCTATCGATGGAAAGGGCTGCGAAACTGGCTGGTCTTGGAATCGAAGATTTTCTTTACGAACTCAGCAAGCATAATGTAAGTGTTTTTAATTTTCCGGCTGAGCAACTTAAAAAAGAACTGGAAAGTATTTAGATGATAGTCTCCAACTCCAGCCCTTTAATCGTATTTTCAAAGATTAACAGGCTCTCGCTATTGGAGGAAATGTTTGGTGAGGTGTATATTCCTAAAGCTGTTTTTGATGAAGTAACGAGAGGCAGAAAAGGAGCAGAAATTGTAAAAAATAAATGGATTAAAATAAAAGAAATAAAAGACAAAGATTTTGCCGAATATCTCTCAAAGATGATAGGGAAAGGAGAGGCTGAAGCTATAATTCTTGCAAAAGAACATAAAAGCAAGTTACTTATTGATGATGCAGAAGGGCGAAAGCATGCAGAGCTGCTCAACCTTGAGTTTATGGGCTGCCTGGGTTTGTTAAAGCTGGCGAAAAAACGAGGATTGATAAAGTCTGTCGGGGAAATTATAAAAGAGTTGAAAAATGAGTCATTCTATATCGATGAGGGGCTGATAACTGCGCTACTGGAGAGCGTGGGCGAGATATGAGTACATTGTAACTCAAGATTAAAAGCTTCCCGGCGACGTATGAAAGCGTTTGTAGCTGAATCGGCGCCGTTCTTTGAGACTTCCTTGCTGCTGACTGGCGCGCGAGTGTGAGAGGTTTAAATAACAAGTGAGCGCAAAGTAGAAAGCACTGATAAATTACGATGACTGCTGGTGGTGCTTTATGTTTCCAAAATACGACATTAGCTATGATGAATTCAAGTACATGATTAAGAGTTTTTCGCATGAACTAGATTACCCTTTTGAGAAGATTTCTATAAATAAAGAAGAATACAAATCAGATTCGAATTTAGCTATCTATTATGATGCAAAATATAATGATATAAATAAAAACCATTTTAGCCTATTTGTAGAGATAGTAAAAGATCAAAACAGTGGTGATGTAAAAGACGCTAAGTATACACTAGAGTTAGGATTTTTTGATACTCCTGCTTCTTTCTATTTTTTCCATAAAATAGGCGATAAAGAGATACCAGCTCTTCTTGAGAGATGGCTTTCTAATTGTTTAAAAGAGATAAAAGAGTACAAACGAACCCCTTTTGATTATTATTTTTATGACTCCCCTTATTTGAATTACGGAATGGTTGGGATATCGAATACGACTGCGAATTTATTCAAGATTACACTGTTTGGGGCATTAAATACAATTGATATTAAGCAAGTATGGATTGCAAGAATAAGGCATATCAGAAAAGATGATTTATATCGGAGCTTTTCTTATGCGATTTTGCCATATGGACAAATAGATTGGCTAATATTCCCTGATGCTGTTGGATTGGATAGCGGAGGGGCACGTGGTGGTTATGAGGTTATCGAAAATTCAATTAAAGAAGCCCAAAAAATAGGCAAGATTAAGATTATAGATATAGACGCATCTATTGAAGAGTTCCAAAACAAATTCAAATATTTATACCCACAGGATTTTGAACTGCACCATAGAGAGATATAGTCAAGTTCTCAAATAATCATAAATTGGAACCATAGTGATACCCTCCTCAAATGCCGTAATCAGTTGTTTCTTTAATCCACTCTTATTTTCCCAGTACCTTATTGCCAGCCATTTCTTAGCCG
>CABMIB010000002.1 GCA_902386135.1 uncultured archaeon | reverse complement strand
ATCTCCCAATCGTTTCACTCGCTCGTATTCTTCTTGAAATGCAAAATCAATAAACGATGACATGTTATCTAAATATAGTTCTTATGTATTAAATATTGTGAAGTTTAAGTTTTTCAAAATTCTCTATTGTTAAAAACCAACCTTTTTGCTGATTTTTTCGTAATAATATTCGCCAACAAACCTTGCCCCAACCAGCGCAAACATCACTATGCCCAGTGAAACGTATGTTTCCAGAATCTCCGGGTTATAAATATCAACCGCTAACAACAGGACTATTGTAGCCCATGCGGCATTGAATGATAGAATTGCAGATTTGCCAGCTATCCACTCTGTTAATTCATCAGAGATTATTCCTTTCTTTCTTGTTTCAAGAGAATATACGAGAATTACGCCGCCAAAAGAAAGAAGAATGATACCGATATAACTATACATCTTCACAATCGTCAGTATTAGACCGATAACAGTAGCGATTGCTGAACTGATGATCTTTATATTATCATATTTTCCTGATTTATCCATGCTTATCAACTTCTTAATCTAACAGAAACCAATTTCCTTTTTTACCTTTGTATAGTATAAATAATATGTTATTTTAGACAATATAATAACAGCAATTAAAATCGCTAACACACCATAAACATCAAACAGCGACGGATAAAAGTGGATAATTATTGTCAGTATCCCGATTGTCCAGATTGCTGCAAATAACGCAAATTCCGAAGCTATAGAAGAAATCGTTTTTGTCATTTCATCCATCTTCAATTCATCTTTATTTTTCACGATTCTAAAAAAAGAATCCATAAATAGCGCGATCCCTGCAACAGCCATCATATTCCTTCCAACGGTATCGCCGTAAAAAGACAGGAGCACGGCAGCTACACCAAAAATCAACGCCATTATCCACCGTATCATATTTGCCCATTTCATCGTTATCAAACCACCAAATGTTATTTATTTACAACATTATGTTATGTATATCTAACATTAAAGTATTTAAAACTTTCTTTTTCGATAGAATTCCGTGTCTCAACTTATCTCAATTATCTTCTCTTTTCCGCTACCGTCTTCGATCCACATCAATTTTATGCTTACCAGCGGCTCCCATCCGGCAATATCCTGCTTGCTCAATCCTGTTGCATTGAATATAACCGTACCGTTAATCCCGAAAGTGAAGCCTGGTGGAATATCTACAAACATGATGGAATTGATGTAGGAACCATTCAACCTAGAGGCTATTTCGGGGTGCAGAGCCACACTTGCATTAACGTTCTCTGCTGCCCTGTCTCCGGTGTTTGTAAGGTTTATTCTCCAGTCGAACTTTTGAATTTGTGTCTGGTTCTCGATTGCGCCCATAGAGGAAGTAGCACCGTAGGCGAAATTGACACCTTGAGGTTTCTTTTCACTGAAGATGCATCCAGCAAAAACCATGGAAAGAATAATAACCGCAGCAAACAGGATTTTTTTCATGACCGCGCCTCCTTCCTGCCCTGGCGGAATTTCTCAAACAGCAGGAGCCCGTACCCGTACAGGAAAATCAGGATGCCAGCCGCTGTAAAGACAACTGACTGACCGCCCAGTTCGCGTGGCGTAAAGATATTGAGCCAGTAAAGAACTGCGCCTATGACCATGATATCCTGAATGCGCCGCGCCTGGGATTTTTCAAGGGTGCGAAGTTGTTTTATCAGTGAATAGGCGATGTAGGCTAAAATGAGGATAACTACGCCTAAGAGTATTTCAGCAGTTCCTATTATCATTTAATTACTCCGAGACCTTTTCCAGTATCTTATTGATTTTATCGAGCTTTTTCTCGATCCTGTCCAGGGATTCTTTCAATGCGTTCATGTTCGCAGATGCTTTTGATTCTTGTACCTTTGCTTCTACATAGCGCTTAGCCAGAATTATCAGATATACAACCACTACCAGTGGAATTGCATACATCAGCAATATCATAAATATTTCATTCGTTCCTATTGCCATTCTATCACCTGCTACTCCGAGACCTTTTCAAGTATTGTATTGATTTTATCGACCTTGTTCTCTATAACCTGCATCCTTTGCATCATGAGCTCTATTTTTACATTTATTTCTTCATTGCCGACCGCTTGCCTTTTCGTCATGGCATCAATTAACTTATTTGCGAACTTACTGAATCCATCTATTATGATATAGCCCACTGCGATTAGAAGAGCAAAGTACAAAAATGGTCCAATCTCGATCCCAAGCCTGCTAAAAAGCAAGATTGCAACAATGGCTACAATTGCAATTAGTATCCCAGTTTTTTTGTTTATTTTCATTTTTCATTCCTCCTTCATATTTTGAATCACTTCCAGGCTCACAACCAGCTCGAACGGCACTGATTTGTAGTATCTCCTGAAGTACGGCGATTCTTCCGAGACCTCGCTTCTGCCGTTCACAAGTCCAAGTTTCTCGAACTGCTTCAGGTATATGTTCACCAGCGGTCTTGAGATACCCAGCTCCTCAGATATCTCCCTTGCGTACTTCTCCTGCTGTGCTATTGCTTTGAGTATGCTAAGGCGCTGTTCGTTTCCGAGGAATCCGAGGAGCTTTGCAAGTTCCGGAATAGAACTGATTGCAAGTCTTAACATGTGTTTAACATTATTTACACATATAAGGATAAACCTTTTGATTTTTGGAAAAATATGGCTAAATGTTTTATTTTGACAACGCCATCAAGTCATCATAAAATTTTATGATAAGCTTTGCAGCGGGGTTTTCCTCGTTCATGGCAAAAGTCCTTATCTGCTTGCCCAGCTTCTTTTCAACCACGATGTTATTTTGAACGAGCGGCTCCATTACCCTTGCGACGCTTGAGTGAGAGAGTCCTGTCTCCTCAGCTATCCCTGAGAGATAAGTAAACTCGCCCTTCTTTTTGAGCAGGTTTTCCAGCACGATCGTCTGGGCACTGTTTCCGAATATTATTACAAGGTTGTTCATTTCCACATCGTTTAAGTTGTAATCACTTTATACCCTAATTACTCTTAACCTTTTCATTTTCCACAAAAGATATACATATTGTAGATATTTCTTTATGGACGTGAAGGTTTAAAATACCAATCGGTGTAAACAGGGGTGCTTACCTGAACCTGCCCGCGACACCAATTTTAAAACCAGGCTCAATGACCATCAGAACGGTTGCTAAAATGAGAATGCTAAATTAGATATGCTCCTAATTACAACTTTAGCAGTAACTTATGCTGACAGGAAGAGTGCAACACGAGCTTGAACTGTTAAAGAGGCACATGATAATATTAAAAAAGGTAATGGACAGCGGACCTATCGGGATAATGAAACTATCCCTGGAAACGGGTATACCCGACCATCTTGTCAGGTACTCGCTGCGGGTTCTTGAACAACAAAGGTTAATATCCCCGTCAACTCAGGGCGCTGTTGCAACAAAATCTGCTGAGGCAGCATATGCCGAGTTCATGGCTGAGCTTGAGAAGATAAGCGAGATGACAGAGGATATAAAGCGAATCGGTTTTGGGTAATTACAGGGAGATACCATGCCGGAAACAACCAGGAAAGATATCGGAAGCCTTGTTACAAAGGTCAATGATTACACATGGGATATACCTGTCAGTTATAAACCGGGGATGAGAGTGCCGGGTCGTATATTCGTCTCACCGAAATTGCTTGCAAGCCTTGAGCAGGAAACACTTGACCAGACGGCGAACGTCGCAACCCTGCCGGGCATCCAGAAATATGCCATGGCGATGCCCGACGCACATTCGGGTTACGGGTTCCCCATAGGCGGCGTGGCTGCTTTTGACAGGGATACGGGAATAATCAGCCCCGGCGGCGTGGGATACGATATCAACTGCGGGGTCAGGATAATCCGGACAAACCTCTCAATAGAGGATGTACGCCCGCGAATGAAAGAACTGGTTGAACAGCTTTTCCAGGCAGTTCCTTCGGGTGTGGGTTCAAAAAGCAAGATCCGCGCATCTGATAAAGAACTGAACGATGCCTTTCTCCACGGTGCAAAATGGGCTGTGGAAAGCGGGTACGGAATGAAAGAGGATACCGAGCACTGCGAAGAGAACGGTTTCATGAAAGCCGCCGACCCCTCAAAAGTGAGCGATAAAGCGCGCAGCCGCGGCAAACCGCAGTTCGGGACGCTTGGCAGCGGCAACCATTTTCTTGAGGTGCAGTATGTGGATGAGGTTTACGATGAAGAGGTAGCGAAGGTATTCGGTCTTCATAAAGGACAGGTCACGGTCATGATCCACTGCGGCTCACGCGGCGCGGGTCACCAGATATGCGATGATTACCTCAGGATACTTGAAAGGGCAACACACAAATACGGCATAATCCTGCCAGATAAGCAACTAGCGTGTGCGCCTGCCGAATCTACCGAAGGGCAGAACTATTTTAAAGCCATGGCCGCTGGCGCGAACTACGCATGGGCGAACAGGCAGGTCATCACCCACTGGGTGAGGGAGGTATTCACGAAGTTCTTCAGGCGCGATGTTGATGAACTGGGCATGCATCTCATCTATGACGTGGCACATAACGTTGCAAAGCTTGAGGAGCATACAATAGACGGGGAAAAGAAAATGGTGTATGTGCACAGGAAAGGTGCGACGCGGGCTTTCCCGCCGGAGCATCCCGATGTGCCTGCAGTTTACAGGAATGTCGGACAGCCTGTGCTTATCCCGGGCAGCATGGGTACGCCCTCGTTCGTACTACACGGGGCGCCAAGAGCGATGGAGCTTACTTTCGGGAGCGCATGTCACGGCGCGGGCAGGACATCAAGCAGGGCGGCGGCGCTGAAAACATTAAATGGCGAAACCATACAAAAAGAGCTGGAAGCCAGGGGCATATCCGTGAGAGCGACGCAGCCTTCTATAATAGCAGAGGAGGCTCCTTCAGTGTACAAATCGAGCGAGGATGTCGTTGATGTTGTTCACCAGCTCGGTATCGCGAGGAAGGTTGTGAGGCTCATGCCGATGGGTGTGGCGAAGGGATAGATTATTTCCTTTTTATCAGGCACTTCCTCTCACTTCCAATTAAATCCTTTCTTCCAGCTATCATAAGCCCCTCATACACCAGCCCGTAATTCCTGCCATCCTTATACTGCATCAGGGCGCGCTGTATCCGCTTCTCCCGCCCTTTCGCAACATGGACTTTTTCCATCGTGAATGGATTGATGCCGGTATAATACATGCACGTCGAGGCTGTCATGGGAGTGGGCGTAAAATCCTGCACCTGCTCTGTGTACAGGTTATTGTCCCGTATGTACTCTGCAAGTTCTATCATATCCGCAGGAGTGCAGCCGGGATGTCCTGACATGAAATAAGGCAGGATATACTGTTCTTTGCCGAGTTCTTTATTTATGGCCCCGAATTTGTTTTTGAACTCCTCAAATACCTCTCTTCCTGGCTTACGCATGATTCCTGTTACGCGTCGGGTCACATGCTCGGGTGCGATTTTCAGATGCCCGCTGACATGATGCGCACAGAGCTCATGGAGATAATCCGATGAATCAGCCAGTACAAGGTCATAGCGTATTCCGGAGCCTATGAACACCTTTTTGACTCCCGGTATCTCGCGCAGGCGCTGCAGGAGTTCTACCTGCTTTTGATGAGATGTATCAAGGGCTTTACAAACAGGATGAGTACATATCCTGTCGGGGCAGGCGCCGTTTGTCTCCCATCGACTGCAATGCATGGAGTACATGTTCGCCGTGGGTCCGCCCACATCCTGTACGATACCCTTGAAATCAGGCATTTTCGTCATTCTTTTTACCTCGCGTACTATCGATTCTATGCTCCTGCTCTGCACTATCCTGCCCTGGTGGTGCGTCAGGGCACAAAAAGCGCAGGAAGCAAAGCATCCGCGATGGCTTATTATTGAGAATTTTACAGGAGCGAGTGCAGGGATGGGTTTTTTGTAAGAGGGATGGGGCATCCTCGTATAAGGCAGTTCATACACATGGTCAAGCTCCTCCGTACTTAAGGGCATGGCAGGCTTATTCTGGATTATGACAGTTTTCGGATGCGGCTGCGCGACCGGCATACCCCGAATGGGGTCCTGCTCCTGGTAATGAAGCCTGAACGCCCTGGCGTAAAGCTCCTTATCCTGCGAGACCTCGGTGAAGCCCGGTATCACAACGTAATCATCGTGCCCGATAAAGCGCCATTTGCTTATTTCCATCTTAACGGCTGTGCCGGGAATACCGGTGATGTTTTTGATGTCCTCACCCTTTGAAAGCCGGTTCGCGATCTCAACCACCTGCCTTTCCCCCATCCCGAAGACCAGGATATCGGCAGGCGCATCAGCAAGAATTGACCTGCGCACCGAGTCCTGCCAGTAGTCATAATGGGCGAACCGCCGCAGGCTTGCTTCTATGCCGCCAAGTACTATGGGGGTATCAGGGAAGCTTGAGTGGAGTTTATCTGCATAGACGATAGCCGCTCTGTCCGGTCTTTTACCTCCTGCCCCTCCCGGCGAATATACATCATCGCTGCGTTTTTTCAGGTTGGGCGTGTAATTGTTCACCATAGAGTCCACGTTCCCTGATGTAACGCCAAAGAACAGCCGGGGTTTTCCGAGTTTCTTAAAATCGGCATCGCTCTTCCAGCCGGGTTGGGCTATGATGCCCACGCTGTAGCCCGCATCCTGAAGTACACGCCCGATCACAGCCGCGCCGAATGAGGGGTGGTCAACGTATGCATCACCCGTAACAAGTATTACATCGAACTCCCGGATCCCGGATTTTTCTGCTTCGCGCAGGGACATCGGGAGGAAATGGGGTTGGTTTTTCATGTTTGAGTTGATTGAGGGTTCTTGATGGATTAATAGTTATTTGATGCACAATGAAAATAGCGACCATCACATCCTTTATAGCTCCATAGTTGATTAAAAAGTAATATGGCAACGCTTGATCCCACCTACTGGGGCTTTTTCGTATTCGGCATCCTTGCAGGTCTCTGTCCGTGCAACACCGTGCTTTGCCTGGCGCTCATAGGCTCGGTGGCTGGAGATAGCGCAGTTCAATATCCGTTACGTAATTCACTGAAGCTCACCCTGCCGTTCGGTATCAGCACGCTGCTTGTTCTTGCCCCTCTCGGTGGCATCGTTGCGTATATCGGGAAAAGCGTGGTACTGTTCAATGCATCTATAGCCTATGCATTCGGCGGCGTCGTGATGTTAATAATGGCTTTCCAGCTTTTCGGCGTCTACCATTTGCCTGTCCGGGATATTTTCATGCGTTTGCGCCTGCCCGCATCGTCCACCCCGCTTGGAACATTCCTGCTCGGTATCTCCTTTGGTGCCATCACTATCGGGAGGGTGGCTCCGATGCTATTTGCCGTGCTTGCAGTAGCCGCATTGTCAGGCTCGGTTGCATATGGCATTACCGTATCGTTCCTTTTCGGGACAGGCATGATGCTGCCCCTTGTCATCATAAGTTCCATCGGCGGCGCAACAGGCAAAGCTATCCGGGGAAAACTAAAAGACGGAGGCATCTGGCTTGACCGTATCCTTGGCATAATCATGGTTCTCGCGGCAGGATATTTCTTTTATTTATCAATGAAATAATAACTTATTGAGCCAGACGCAATTTCAATTTTATTTTTTGTTTTCTAATTTCAGGCAAACTATAGTAATTAACCTCAAAGTTTAGCTTGAGTATGCATTGTCAGTAGCAACATATATTGAACTCACCGCAAAGAACGCAAAGTTCGCAAAGATTTTTGCTGCTATGCTTTGCGTTCTTTGCGCCCTT
>CABMIB010000001.1 GCA_902386135.1 uncultured archaeon | reverse complement strand
GGCTATACTGCCCATATTCGCAGTCGTGGAGAAGAAAATAAGGAAAAAAGCAAATACCAGGTTATAGAGCAAGAAGATGGGTAGTGGAAAGGACACATTCGTGGCTGAACCGATTCAGAAGATTATTCATAAGATGGGAGAAAAGGCTTCAGAATTATATTGCAATGCTACATTTCGCATGTGCATGGATAACTTTCAGAGCAGCAGGGCTTTTCGGATAGGCTCTAATCCTTAATCGATATGTATTACCAGGATATCCTTCCATGGGCTTTACATCAAAACCCGGTCTTGGTCGAATAGGATTCTTCTCGAATTCATCAAGTAATTTTAGAAATTTATTAACAACGTGGTTTGGGACTTTTTCTAAATCCTTTTCAACTCTTTCATCGATGAGAACTTCATATGGAATTATTTCTTTGCCCAACCATATCAGCATCCACTTGAAGCTTTTTTCTTCATTCGGGATTTAAACTCTTCTTTTGAAATCCCTTTAAAATTAGCAAAGCGGCGATAATGTTCTTTGATATGTTCCGCGCTTATATCCTCGATTGATATCTTGTCCATAAGCATATTTAGAACATCATCAAAAGTCAAATCACCGAACTTATAATCCGATAACCTTTCTTTTGTTTTCTCATTTATTGTAATTGTCGTTGGCATAATTAAAACAATTGTTTTAATTGATATTAAGGCTATCGATGCGGCACTAAGATTTAATATCCTGCCGGAATTTTGTAAGTGCCGAGATAGTTGCGCCCCCACTTCCAGCCGCGCCGCCGAAGGTTCGACAAAGCCGAATCCCTGCGGGGACGGCGCGCCCCGAAGCGTGGAGAGGTCGGGCGACCCTGCGAACTGCGCAGCGTCACGTTTTTCTATTCGCAGGAGGCTTAAGATGATACATGTTAGCTTCTATGTTATAGCTAATGCATGGAGTTTAAACAAAATTCTCCAGTAGAATATAATGATTTCTGCAATATTTTGTAAAAATATATATGTAACAAAAGAAGATAGATTACTAAAAGAATATCAGGGCGTATTCGAGCGTGTTTGGGTAAAAACCAACATCAGAAGCTGTCCTCAAAATGGATTTTGTTTATAGTCAATAGGTTCTCTAAATTCCAAGATATGTATCTAATAAACTGCATAATATTATCCTCCACATAGGTATAATATTTGAGGAGCGAAAATAAATGATCAAGATAACTGATAAACTTATGAACACGCTTTCAAGTAAAGCAAAGACGTCCGTTAGGAAAAGGTGTAATTACAATTTCCATAATAGCAATAGCGATTGTATACAACGTTTTCTTAATGTCGCAGAGCCTGATACGTATGTTCGTTCACATAAGCATGAGAACCCTGACAAAATAGAAATTTTTCTAATTTTAAAAGGGAGAGTTTTAGTTATTGAATTTGATGATGATGGGAAAATAACCGATCATATCATTTTAGACTCAGAGAAAGGAAATAATGGAGTAGAGATTTCACCTAAAACATGGCATTCGTTCATAGTCTTAAAAGAAGGTTCTGTGTTATATGAAATAAAAGAAGGTCCATATATAATGGAAACTGATAAAATTTTCGCTGAATGGGCACCAGAAGAAGGAACGAAAGAAGCACAAAAATTCAATGAAAAAATTCTTTCTAATTTAAAAATCCATTTAAGTTAATCTGAAATTATCAGGAATTAAAAGAATCTAGAAGAATTCTCATAATAAGACTATATGTTATAAAAAAAGCGAAAAATGGATTCGAGCTCGGGCGGGAACTCTCATTCCATAGTTACCGCACACGGTTTTACCCGTGTTTGGGATCTCTATATCAATCCAAACCTATGGGGTTTCCATAAATATAGTTATTAATCACCCGATTTGCTCTCCAATTAATACATAGCGTTAATGGGACATATAAATTTCGGTAATCAAGTCTGATAACTAATAACATTTATAAAAGATGTCAACTATTGACGATTTTGTAGTATCACATCGAACGAATTATTCCCGGTTCTTTCAATTTGGACCGTTTTTTAACCTATCCGGTAACTATGAGTGCATTTTCATGGCAGTAGCAATGTGATGTGTTCAGTGTCCGAATTACACGGACACCTTTTCAACTTCTTCTATGAAGACATCATTCAAGCCTATCTGCGCGACCTTTCCTTTTGCAGATGCTCTCCTACCTGTCCTACCTCTTTTTTGAATATTTCATAATCGTAGTTTTGCGCATGTATCATTGCGCTCCATCTTGCTGTGAGGCTTGCCAGATAGGCAACTTCGGATATTTCCTCATCCGTAGCGCCATGAAATTTAGCTATCCCTGTATGCATTAACTGACAGTACGGACATTTGATGTTAGCTGCTGCTGATAATCCCATCAGTTCCCTGTACTTGGCTGGAATCTCGGATTTACCGAGTGAATATTTCTTCCAGAGAGCCCAATCCTTTACAAGTACATGCCGGAATGGCTTTCATGAACCCCGGCACTATTCCCAGAGTGCTCTCTATGTCCTCTAATGTATCTTCGTACTCTCCCATAATTTTCCTCCACTCTTTTAGTCAATATAGATACTTGCTGTATCTGATAATAAATTAGAACATTGCAGTATATAAAAACTTGGTCGAGATGAAAAGATTTATCATCCTTTAAATTATATTGAAATGTCAGGAGACTGATAAATGGAAAAGGAGCTTGCCAGGATCGGTGTTTCTCTCCCGGAGAACCTGCTTGAGGAATTCGATGAAATAATCACAAAAAGAGGTTATTCCTCGCGCTCCGAAGGGATCAGGGATGCGATAAGGAGCTATATCCGTTATTATGCCTGGATGAGCGAAGTCGAGGGCGAAAGGGTAGGTACTATCTCTATGGTTTATGATCATAACCAGAGAGGGCTGGTCAATTCGCTGCTTGACATAGAACATGAGTTCTCTTTAATAATACGCTCTTCCCTTCATGTTCACATAAGCCATGATATATGCATGGAAGTACTGCTTGTAAGAGGAGAAGGCAGGGATGTCAAAAGCCTTACTGAGAAGATAATGACGCTCCGCGGGGTAAAACATGTGAAGCTGACAACGATCATCCCTGAAGAGGAAGTTTAGCACTGCTACCATTTTATCATATTGTACACCACAGCATTGTGATGCGCCAGTTCATGGAGTATGTTTATTACCTCATGCTTGGGGATTGTAATGAATCTCCTTGATATCCTGATCACATCTTCCACTTCCACCTTCCCGTAATAACTTAGCATTTTGACAACCCTCATAACGGTATTTTTCTGCCTCTCGTGCTCTCGTGTCTGGTATGTGCGTATAGCCCGGAGGAAATCTATCTTCCGGAACTCAGGCCAGAACGGGGCGCAGAAATACGCTGCACATTCGTTCCCGTTCGCCTGCCATGGGAGGAAATTGGAGATACGTTCATCTCCGCCTGTCCGGATGATAAGATCAACGCAGGGCACCGAACCGCTTGACGGATATAGGTTACGTGATATGGTCTCTTCATTGATATCCCTCAAAGACAGCTTGCCGTTCTTTATCTTATGTGCCATGGAGCGCGTTGCGTCCACAAGCTCCTGCCTGCCTCCGTAGGCAAGCGCAACATTGAGATACACACCGTTGTAGTGTTTTGTTACATCTTCGGCGTGTTTCGCAGCCGACCGCAGTGAGTTCGGGAGGTGGTCCGTGTTCCCGATCACCCTGACCCTCATGCGGCGCCGGTGGGTGCGCTTGTCGCTGCATATTTCATCGAACTTGATGCCGATAAGCTCAAAAAGCTGGTTCTTTTCTTCTTCCGACCTTGTAAAATTCTCGGTTGAAAATGCATACACGGTGAGCTGCCGGATGCCCAGGTCAAAGCTCCAGTCAAGCACCTTTTCCGTGGTATCCGCCCCCTTGAAATGACCGTAATACTTCGCAAGCCCGTATTTTTGTGCAAAGCGCCTGTTGCCGTCCATTATTATAGCAACATGAGACGGGACAGGCTTATCCTTTATTTCATTGGTTAGCAAAATCTCGTAACCACCATATAATAGATTTCCCACAAAGCTCAAGCCTATATACCTCACCCCATTTATAGTCAGGTTAGTATTAAAATTTACCTGAAATCTCCCAGCATGCGCTGTTCCTCTGGTTTTTCTACAATTACATTCGTCCCTATCTGTTTAAGGACTTTCGTAGCTACTTTTGTGCCGATTATCTTTGCAATCTCTTTCTGGTCTGCTGCCCGGAGAGCTTCCATATCCCTGAATCCTGCATTATAGAGTTTGCGGGCACGCACCCTGCCGATGCCTCTTATCTGGATGAGGTCAAGAAGCTCAGGGCTTGCTCCGTATTCCACGCGCTGTGCAAGCTCCCGCACTTTTGGCGCGCTTGCTCTTTTCAGGAATGTGCCGATATCGGCCATCGAATGGACAAGCCATAGCGAAGTTTCGGCAAGAGCGCGTATATCGCCTTCACCGATCCCGAATCTCTTGACGATATCTTCTTCTTTTTTCTCGTTTATCCAGTCAAGCATGACGCATGCGGTCTTGACCTCGGACAGGAACCATTCGTAGTCCACCTTGAACTGCTCCGGTATATGAACGAATTCCATGTGATGTTCCATTACAATGTCGCTTAACCATTCATAATCGTTCGAGCGAAGATACAAGGGGCGCATGTCAGGGGTCGTGCAGACAAGATGCAGGAGGGTCAGCTCGGTGTACTGGATGTTTTTATTTTCCATCTTTTCCATGCCATCGATGATCATGGATGCGGAGAGAGGATCAATATAAAGGCGCGATACCAGCTCGCCCAGGCGCGTCGGGAAAAGCCCTTCTTTTTCTACTATCATCTTTTTTTCGACCAGGAAACCAATTACTTTTTCAATTATTGCCTTCAGGCTCCACGGCGTCTGCTGGGTGGAGTAAAAAGTGCCGCCCATGAATTCCAGCAGTTCTTCCATGCTCCTTGCAAAACCAGTCGCTATTGTCGAGAGGATGTGCGTTCGCAGGGCGTTCTCGCTGCTCAGTTTTGACCAGATTCTCTCAACATCTGCAAGAACATATTGCTGCATGAGTTCCTCTAATTCATCATATGTCTTTGCGATAAGGACCGATTCGCCGTAAGGGTCAAGGCGCGGGCGCCCTGCTCTCCCGGCCATCTGTTTGTATTCAAGCACCGGGATAGGCGTCATCCCGAAGTTGGCATCATACCGGCGGTATCCTTTGATCACGACGCGGCGCGCCGGGAGATTGAGACCTGCGGCAAGGGTCGGGGTTGCAGCGATGACTTTTATAGTGCCTGTGCGGAACCCGTCCTCGATCAGCTTGCGCTGCTCCGATATAAGACCTGCGTGATGGAACGCGCTTCCGTTCTCGATGCACAGGGCAAGTTTTCTTGTGGTATCCACTTCGCTTGTCTCGCGTACCTCTGCTGCAATGATTTTAAGTTTCTCTTTTATCTCATGGGAGAGCAGCTCCGATATCGCAGTCCCGATGCGCGCCGCCATGCCCTCGGCATTCTTTCGGCTGCTCTCAAAAACAAGGCACTGCCCGCCTTCTATTAGAGTATCGCAGACAAGGGAGATGGCGCTGTCCCTGTATTTTTCTTTGATTTCCCTCTGGCTGCTGGCAAAATTTATGGCATTTCCGAAAAAGACGCCTTCCTTCAATTCTATGGGGCGCCAGTCGCTCACCACAAGTTCAGCATTCAGCCATTTTGCGACCTCGTTCGCGTTTCCTATGGTGGCTGAGAGCGCGACCATCTGCAGCTTCGGGTTCATTCGCATCATTTTGGCGAGCACGATCTCAAGCGTGGGTCCGCGGTCAGGTGAGTCGATAAGGTGGATCTCGTCCGCTACCACAACTGTTATCTCTTCCATCCAGTAGGCTTTATTGCGCAGCAGCGAGTCCACTTTCTCGGATGTAGCAACGATAATGTCGAAATTCCGAAGCCAACTATCCGGAGAATCGTAATCGCCTGTGGCAATAGCCGCAGATACGCCACTGCCGCTGCTTTTCTTAATAGCCTCAAAGCTCCTGAACCTGTCGTACTTCTCGGAAGCCAGCGCGCGAAGAGGCACTATATAGAGAGCTTTTCCCCCGCCGTTCAATATCGATTTCAGCATGGCGAACTCCGCGAGAAGCGTTTTGCCTGAGGCTGTGGGGATTGCTGCGACGATGTTCTTGCCTTCGAGGAGACCGGCTTCAATCGCGGCTGCCTGAGGGGGATAGAGGTCGGTGATGCCTGAATCCTGATAATATTGGATAACGCCTTCTGGAAGGTCAAGTTCCTGGATTTTCATTTCAGTGCTAAAAGGTGGGAGGGATTAAAAAGTGTTTCTCAGACTTTGTAAAAATAACTTTAGATAAAATCCATTTGATAACGTATGATATATGATACGATTATATGATATATCATACGATCGGGCAGCATTATTGCATTGCCTGTTCCATACGCGCCGAAGTATTGGTGCCTAAAGTTACATAATCTCGCGAACCTTTCATTAGCAGGTATTGAATATCTCATAAGAATAAAAGTAGAAAAGTATATTTAGATAAAAAGTATACTAATATACTATGACGACAACAATCAAAGTCTCCGACGAAACGAAGCAGCGCCTGGACATGATACAGGCAAAAATAACCCTTGCGCGCCGCAGGAAAGTGACGCTGATGGAGCTTATCGATACCATGACGCAGATCGCGCTGCGGCATGAGGATGAGCTGCTGCAAATTGAAAAACCGCAGCGCGCTGAGAAAAATCCTGACATGCCAGTTGGCAGGCGGGGGAGGAGCTGTGCGGATAAAGCGGATGAGTATGTTTACGAAGAATAATGAGGTACTTACCTTTTAGTGATACAAATTGCCAAATCAGGAAGAATGTACGATAAATACAAAAAGTTTAATTCGATAGCAAAATTGTAAGTATTTAATGGATAAAAATGCTGTTTACGAGGAGTTGAAGGAAAATCCTAAAAACGTGCGTTTCAATAAATTATGTGGTGCAGCCGAGCTGTTTGGTTTCAAATTCAGAGGAGGAAAAGGCAGCCACAGAATATATGTGCGTGCTGGAATAAAAGAAGCTTTGAATTTTCAAAATGTTGGCGGATGGGCAAAGCCTTATCAGGTTAAACAGCTTATCAAAATTATTGATAAGTATAATCTCCTAAAGGAGGAAAATAATGTATAAGTACGCGATAGAAATTTTCTATAGCGAAGAGGATGAGGGATACATTGCGGTAGTACCAGAACTTCCCGGATGCTCCGCTTTTGGGGAAACAGAGGAGGAGGCATTGAGGGAAATCAAAATAGCGATTGACCTCTGGCTGGAGACTGCTAAAAAAGATGGAAGAGAGATTCCTAAACCTACAGGGAAAGAAATCCTGAGTACTTTGGTTGAGAAGTTGGAAACCTTTCGCTCAACACATTCGCAAAGAGTCGGTACGTAATATGACTATACTGCACCTATGTTGGAAATGAGGATTGGTTAAAATGCAGCTTACCGATTTATCTGATGATCAAAAAGAACTTCTAGTTGAAATATACATCGGTCAAAATATTCGTTCAGATGGATTACTTTAAGTTCATTTTAATTCAAATCAATATCAGATAATTGAGAACTTAATTAAATTAGATTTGGTAACAGAAGAACAATTTCTTAGAACTTTTCAGGTTCTTAAGACAACTGAAAATGGAAAAACTTAGCAAGAGAGAGTATAAAAAAAGATACATTGAAAACTATTTTTTTTATTCGTGACACCGGAAATTAATAAAGTAATAGAGACGTAGAGGCCTAATTTTACTTTTAATGGTCTTCACTTCTTCCCCATCACTTCACGCATCATCTTTATCGAGCAAAGCTCCCCGCACATGCTGCACGTATCCGCGTTCTTGCTCCTGGCATGTATCGCTTTTGCTTTCTCGCTATCGATAGCAAGCCCGAACTGCCTCTTCCAGTCAAGGTCTTTGCGCGCCAGCGCCATATCGCGGTCATGGGCGCGCGCTTTCTCGCGGACACCTTCTTTCGTTAAATCTGCTGCATGGGCTGCTATCCGCGTTACTATCGTGCCTTCCTTTATGTCCTCCACATTGGGAAGAGCAAGATGCTCGGAAGGCGTGGTCATGCACAGGAAATCCGCGCCGTGCATTCCAGCGACAGCGCCGCCCATTGCGGCTGTGATGTGGTCGTAGCCGGGAGCGATATCGGTAACAAGCGGTCCGAGAAGGTAAAGCGGTGCATTGTCGGTGAGATGTTTCATTGCCGATACGGAAAGCCCGATCTCGTCAATAGGCACGTGCCCCGGGCCTTCAACAAGCGTCTGAACTCCTGCAGCGCGCGCCCTTTTTGCAAGCTCGCCCAAGATAATGAACTCCTCGAATTTAGCCCTGTCAGAAGCATCGTGGATACAGCCGGGACGCATGCCATCGCCCAGGCTTATGGTCAGGTCGAATTCCCTCGCTATCTCAAGCAGGTAATCATACTCCGCATAGAACGGGTTCTCCTCGTAATTCTTGTTCATCCACGAGATCGTGAACGCGCCCCCGCGGCTCACGACATCCAGTATCCTGTCGCTGCTTTTCAGGCGCTTGAAGGATTCATGAGTCACGCCTGCGTGGATAGTGACAAAATCTATACCATCCTCAGCGTGTTTTCTTACGGCGTTGAACATATCGTCAGAGGTCATTTTCTCGATACCGTTGCTCGCTGCCTGGTAGATGGGCACAGAACCTACAGGCACATCTACAGCTTCTATGATGCGTTTGCGTATCAGGTCAAGGTCGCCGCCTGTGGAGAGATCCATTATAGTGTCTGCGCCGTATCTCTGTGCGATCAAAGCCTTCTCGACCTCAGCTTCAATATCAACATAATCCCTCGAAGTACCCACGTTGGCATTGATCTTTGTCTGCATCAATTTGCCAATACCCATGGGCTGCGATTTACTTTTGACGTTCTTCGGGATGACGAGATATCCTTTTGCAAGCAGTTTCCTCACATCCTCAACATCTACTCCCTCTTTTGCCGCTACACGTTTCATCTCTCCCGTTGCAACGCCGGCGTGTGCTTTTTCCATTGATGTAGTCATTTCTTCCTCGAACCGAACATTTTAGTGATAAGACTTACTCCACGCTTTGTTTTTTGTTTCTTTTGCGCCAGCTTCTCAATTTGTTCATCCGGTTGTTCCTCGGTAGGCTCTTCAGGAAGCTTTCCAGAAGACTCCTTTTTTTTCTCCGGGCGCTCCCTGCCCTGTTTTGCGGTCTGAACCTGGAATATTTTACTCAAAATAGAATCCGAAGGCAAAGCCTGTGTCGTTTGTTCTTTACCCTGGGCTGGAAAAGGCTCTGTTTTATTCTCAGCTACCTGCTTGCCATCAGCAATAGGTGCCTTCACGACCGGAACGCTGGCCCCGCCGTGCCTGCTCTTTCGAACCCTGATATCCACAAGCACGGGGCGCTCGATATAATTGCTCACTATCATCGCCACACCCGGGGAAAGGCTCTTGATATCATCCTCTACACCTGAGCTTATGCCTTCAAGCCCTTTGCTTATGGCTTTTAAGTCATTCGGGTTAGTCACTTTCATTATTATCTGGGTATTGCACTGCGAAAGGATATTCTTATCCACACGTGCAGGGCGCTGCGAGACGACCAGGAGCCCAAGACCGAACTTCCTGCCCTCGGAGGCGATCGTACGCAGGATATCGCTGCATACCGCCCCACCGAACCCTTTCTCAGGGCAGAAGTTATGTGCCTCCTCAAGCACAAGCATGCATGGGGATACTGTGTTGAGCTTGCGCGCCTCGAACAGGTCGCTGCACAACTTCGCGACAATCATCGCCTGAAGGTCGGGATTCACGCCCTTCATATCGATTATCGAGGCCCTGCCTTCCTGTACAAGTTCATTGATGGAAGTGGCTTTATCGGATAATATCCCCGTCTCCCGTAACGCCTCAAGCTTGCTTATAACGTTCCATTTGATTTTACTCTTATTCTGTCCGACCTCGAAGATTATATCATCAATAGCATAAGTCTGTTTTTCAACCTTAAGTTTTGAGACAGCCTCGAACAGTATGCCTGTCTGGTTCTGCGACTGGTCTTCGGCAAAGAACTGTAAGAAATCCTTTATCCCGAGGTTTATTCCGTTTAATCTGAAAAGCGTATCTGCGGCAGGGTTGAGTACCTTATTTGCAGGTGTATATACCGTCACCTGTGTAGCATAGCCTTTTGGCGATATTCCGTACCGCTCAAAAGATGAATGTTTATCTTCGTTCGGGAATTTCAGGGTCGCATATTCCCCGTGCGGGTCAATTATCAGGAGCGGGACGTTCTTGTCGAGAAGCTCCTCCAGTATCACGCCGCTTGTATAGGATTTTCCCGCACCTGTCTTCGCCAGGATGCTGCAATGCTTCTGGACAAGGTTGTTGGCATCGAGATTGACATGGATATTCTGACCTTCAAGAAGACCGATATAAACATCCCCACGCATCAAACCAAGTGTCTGTCTTATGAGCAGCTCATCCGCTTTAAAGACCTTATCCCCTGGGCTAAATGGGGATTTCGGCACCCGCATTTTCCCTTCCTTGTCCCTTGAACCTATCACGGTCGCCTGCGCAATAACCCGTTCATCCATCTCACCGACTTTGGATGAGCCTTCAGCCACATCGACTGCTTCCTTTATTGAGAAATCCTCGCTTGAACGAGTGATAGAAGAGACCTGCCCCAGGGTCCAGCCGTCCGATTCGTGCCAGACTTTAACGTAATCTGACTTTTTTATTGCCGTGCTGTCGGAAACAGCGAACATGAAATTGAGAGATTCGGTTTTTCCGAATATAACGCCTATTGAGTCCTTCACCATTGTATCTCTCAGGATTATTCCATTGATTATTATACTTTCTCTATAACCGTTACGCCAGTTAGCTTGGATTTGTTAACTTATCCCAAAGGTTTTAGAGAAAGTATTTAGCATTTAAAGGTAATTAAAACTAAGGAGGTAAAAATCATGGGGCTAATAGATAGAACGAGCACAATCATAAAATCAAAGATAAACAAGATCTTAGGAAAATTCGAAGACCCGAGAGAGACTCTCGATTACTCTTATGAGAAGCAGCTTGAACTGTTGCAGAACGTGAAGCGCGGAGTGGCTGAGGTGACGACCGCAAAGAAGCGCCTTGAACTCCAGAAGGTCAAGCTTGAGCAGAATATACAGAAGCTGGACGAACAGGCACGAGAGGCTGTGAAAGCCGGAAGGGAAGACCTTGCAAAAATCGCGCTTGAGCGAAAGAGCACATCGCAGGCTGAAATAGCGAATCTCTCGCAGCAGATAGCCGATGTCGCCAAACAGCAAGACAAACTCATGGCGACTGAGAAGAGCCTGTCCGCCAAGATAGAAACATTCCGCTCGACAAAAGAAACCATCAAAGCACAATACAGCGCTGCTGAAGCGCAGGTAAAGATAACAGAATCAGTAAGCGGCATCAGTGAGGAGATGAGCGACGTTGGCATGGCTGTACAGCGCGCACAGGATAAGACCGAAGAAATGAAGGCGCGCGCCTCGGCACTTGATGAGCTTGTGGAGGCTGGCACGCTTGAGGACGTGACCGGTGGAACGAAAGATGATATCGATCGGGAACTTTCCAAAATAAAGTCAAAGGGCGAGGTGGATGCGCAGCTTGAGGCGCTGAAGAAGGAGATGGGAAAATGATAGTGAGATTAATGGGAGAAGGGCAGTACGAGATTGATAAGAAGCATATTGATGAACTGAACAGGATAGATAATAACATCGTAAAGCTTGTGACAAAAGGAGATGGCAAAGCCTATAAAAGCGAATTCAAGAAGCTCACCGATTATTTGCACAAGTACGGTAAAAAGATACCGGATAACGTACTTAAGCCAAGCGATATAATCATACCGCCTGCCGATCTCACGCTTGATGAGGCGCGGGAGATTTTCAAGGGGGACGGGCTGATACCGGGTTAGGCGGGTGAACCCGCGGCGGTTACTTAACCGCCACCTTAATCTTCCTCATCTTTTCCGCAACCCTGTCAAAGAAGATCTTTTCAGTATCAAGAGGACCGGGATGCGCTTCAGGATGGTACTGCACCGACATTATCTCCAGGTATTTATGCTCAAGTCCCTCAACTGTCCCGTCGTTGGCGTTTTTCTGGGTTATGGAGACCTCTTTTCCATCAGTGCTGCTTTCGTCCACGGCATAGCCGTGGTTCTGCGAAGTGATATGCACGATGCCCCGTTTCAGGTCTTTTACAGGCTGGTTGGCGCCGCGGTGACCGAACTTCATCTTATACGTATTCCCGCCGAGAGCCAGGGAAATGATCTGGTGCCCCAGGCAGATACCGAAAATGGGAAGCTGTCCCGCAAGCTCTTTCACGACCGAAATGCCGTTCACAGCCTGCTGCGGGTCGCCCGGACCGTTCGATAACAGGATGGCATCGGGCTCGTAATTCAAAATTTCCTTTGCTGGCGTTGTAGCAGGGACTACGGTGACATTGATCCCCCTGTTATTCAGGCTTTTAATAATGTTCCTTTTGACGCCGAAATCCATTAGCACCATGCTTCCGCCGTTCTTATTACCATTTACCCGGTACGGCTGCTTGCAGGTGACCCTGCCTACCAGATCGAGACTTCCGATATCAGGCTGTTCCCTTGCAAGCCTGACCGCTTCATCGCCGTCGTCGCTCCCTGCGATTATCGCCGCCTTCATCGTGCCGTGCTCCCTTGTTTTTATGGTGAGCATGCGTGTATCGACGCCCATTATACCCGACTTGCCTTCATCTCTCAGGAACTCGTAGATAGAGCGGGAGGATTTGTGGTGAGACGGGTGGTTGCAGGCTTCTCTCACGACCAGACCTTCAGCCTGCATATGCTCTGACTGGAAAGTCTCGCCGCTAATGCCATAGTTGCCGATAAGAGGATAGGTGAACAATAGTATCTGACCCCTGTACGATGGATCTGTCAGGGCCTCTTCGTATCCCGTGTACTGGGTTGTAAAAACAAGCTCGCCTTGAACAATGCCTTCTACGCCAAGACCTTCTCCTTTAACGAACGTTCCATCTTCAAGACCAAGTACTGCCTTCATCCATTCCTAAACGGTATAAGCTGGGTAAATATGTTACGATGCAGGAAGTCCAGGATATTAACATTAAATACAAAGATTAATGAAGAAGTTCCCAGATACTAACATAACAGGGGAATATGAGCAGCGATTGCATATTTTGTAAGATCATCAAAGGTGAAGCACCGGCGGATTTTGTATACAAGGATGAAGACCTGGTCGTCTTTCGCAATATAAGACCTTCTGCGCCGGTACATGTTCTGGTAGTTCCGGTTGAACATATCGAGAGCATAAATGCACTGGAAGAGAAGCATAGCTCTATTATTGCGAAAATGATACTGAAAGCCAGGGATATAGCAAAGCAATTGGGTATAGCGGATAGCGGTTATAAACTTGTAACAAATGTGGGCTGGGGCGGCGGACAACGGGTTTTCCATCTGCATATACATCTTATTGGGGGCTGGGGCAAGAGCATCTGAAATATAGCTATCAGCCCTTTTTCGGAAAGGTTATTATTGTTGGAGTTTATCAGGGTTTTGCACACGGTAAGATTATTACACTTAATAAACTTTTGTGATGATGATAATCTTATTCGCATGGAAAAATTCCATATATGCTTATGAGACTGATACTAAAGGCGCTACTCCCGATCGTATATAATATAACTCTACAGCGTGTCCTGTACCTTACAGCGTTTATCACTTTTGGCATAGGTGATGGAATTACATCTGCTTATATGATGGAAGTGCAGGGTCCTTTTAGCGAATCTAACCCGCTTATAAGAGACCTGTTTATGACAATGGGTTTTGAGGGTATGGTATTGACAAAGATATGGGTTACTTTCATGATGCTTCTTGCGACTTACATGGTTCAGGTGCGATCGAAAGAAAACATATACTGGACAATAAACGGGTTCCTGATCGCTCAAATAGCTGCCGGAGTGAGTGGAATATACGCTAACATGAGCGCTCTTGCAGGCAGTGTACATCCTGAGGCAAGCGATATTGTACTTCTGTATTTTATTCTTGTTCTAATACTGACCGGAACAGGGAGTTTTATAGATAAGCACGTTGCTTACAAAGCTTAAAATACGCCTGGTTTTAATTAAGGTTGATAAAAGTGAACCTGACACGGCGCAGATTTGTGGGAATGTGTGCAAAGGCAGGGCTTCTGGCAGGAGGGGTAGGGCTGGCCGGATGCCTGGAGAAGGGGCAGGATGCGCGGAATATGACTGCGCAGAATACAACTGTTCAGGAGTCTCCTAAAGTAAAAGGTGATTTTATTGATGGCGCATCGGGCGGGGACGCTGAAACAGTGAACTGGATACTGGCGGGAGACGCTACCTCTTTTGGTTATATAGGTCTAACCCTTGATGGGCTTGGAACATATGACAATGATTTCAATTATCTGCTCAGATGGCTTAAAAATGATATTAAAGTCTTGGATGACGGTTTAATTTATTCTGTAACCATCAGGGATGACCTTGAATGGAGCGATGGGAAGCCTGTAACATCTGAGGATTTTGTATACACCATGAAGAACCTCATGTTTGCAGACTGGATGGCATATCCCTATGCAGGTGACTGGCAGGAGGAAGCGGACGGGAAAACTGTATTTGTCGAGCCAAAAGTCGAGAATGAGACTACATTCAGTATTATCAGGAAAAACGCTTATCCTGAATTTCTATATACACTAAAAACCACTATTTTGTGGCGAGGTATGTTGAATCGGAGTATGTATTAAAAGATCGACTTGATAAAAAGTTCATCTTGGTTCTCGATTCGTTGCGCGACCTGAGGCATACCACCCAGTATTCTCTGGATATGATCGAAACAAATGAGGACATGAACGAAATCTACACCATCAGCCTTAAATTCATTTCCGAAGTGGAAAAACTTGTTCAGTGATGTTTGAGAAAAATTCAATAAGCGTATTACAACCTTTAACTATTATATAGATGGCTACCAACCCGTGGGATAGCCGCCTTCGCCTGATTGTATTTTTAACTTTTTCGTTGGCTTTAAATAACATCAATCTCAATACATCATTTGTGGGTTTGCTGTAGAAGAAACCAGCCGTGGGGTATAATGCACATTGGCTAATTAGCATTCGCTGACTAATTCCTGAGTTACCTTACGGTAAACGAACTTTGCAATTAAATTTGTTTGATAAAGGATCGGGAGAACATGAACCAGACTAAAATCAGTACTGATGAGGCAAAGAAGACATCTATAGATGAGCTGATGAAGAAGCTCTCGTCGAGTAAAGGGGGAATTTCTGGCCAGGAAGCAAAAAACCGGCTTGAGCAGTATGGTCCTAACGAGATCACTAAAAAGAGGGAGAGTAAATTTACTAAATTCTTAAAATATTTCTGGGGACCAATCCCCTGGATGATAGAAGTCGCGATTATCCTGTCCGCAATAATCCGGCACTGGGAGGATTTCGCGATAATCTTAGCTTTGTTACTGATAAATGCGGTCGTAGGATTCTGGCAGGAAAATAAGGCTGAGAATGCCATTGAGCTACTAAAGCAGAAGCTGGCGCTCAAGGCACGGGTTCTGCGTGACGGCAAATGGCAGCAGATTGCCGCCCGGGAACTTGTTTCGGGGGATATAGTGCGGGTGCGCCCGGGTGAGGTAATTCCGGCAGATATCAAACTCATAGAAGGGGACTATCTACTGGCGGACGAATCCGCGCTGACCGGCGAATCCCAGCCTGTTGAAAAGCATGTTAACGATATCGCATACTCAGGTTCCTTGGCCAAAAAGGGGGAAATGAACGGTCTTGTGGTCACTACGGGGATGAACACTTATTTTGGCAAAACAGCGAAGCTGGTGGAGGAAGCAAAGGCTGTGAGCCATTTACAGAAAGCAATCCTCCGGATAGGAGATTACCTTATTCGAATAGATGTTGTGCTGGTAGCGATAGTATTTATCATCGCTCTTTACCGCCACGCAGGAGTTCTTGAGACACTACAGTTCGTACTGGTCCTGACGATTGCAGCCATACCAGTCGCGCTGCCTGCTGTCTTATCGGTCACTATGGCAATAGGCGCTATCGCCCTTGCTAAAAAGGAAGCCATTGTCAGCAGGCTCGTAGCCATCGAGGAAATGGCAGGCATGGATATCCTGTGTGCGGATAAAACCGGCACTATAACCAAGAACCAGTTGTCGATTGCAGAAGTTAAGCCTTTTGAGGGGTTCAAAGATAATGACGTGCTGCTGGTCGCGACCCTGGCGTCCAGAGAGGAAGACCAGGATCCCATTGATATGGCGGTTATAGATAAATTCAAAGCAGAGAAAGAGCTTGTGGAAAAGAGCGGTGCATATAATGTATCGGAGTTCAAACCGTTTGATCCTGTTATAAAACGCACAGAAGCTACAGTAAAAGACCCCGATGGTAAAAAATACAAAGTGTCCAAAGGAGCGCCGCAGGCCATTCTGGCGCTTGTGAAAAATAAGGATATCGAATCCAAAGTTAATGAAACTGTGGATGATTTTGCTAAAAAAGGGCACCGTCCTCTCGGGGTAGCCAAGACAGATGAGCAGGGGAAGTGGCAGTATATAGGACTTCTTGCTATCTCCGATTCGCCGCGCGAGGATTCGGCTGAGGTCATAAAGACAGCGCAATCCATGGGCGTTAACGTAAAAATGGTCACAGGTGACCACGTAGCTATAGCCAAGAACATAGCAGCGCAGGTGCATATGGGCACCAATATCCTGACTTCCTCAGCCTTTATGGATAAACCTGATAAAGAGGCGGAGGATGCAGTCGAAAAAGCGGATGGTTTTGCCGAGGTCTTCCCTGAGCATAAGTACCGCATCGTTGACCTGCTTCAGAAAAAAAATCATATTGTGGGTATGACAGGCGACGGGGTAAATGATGCCCCTGCTCTTAAGAAGGCGGATGCAGGAATCGCAGTTGCAGGCGCTACTGATGCAGCTAAATCCGCAGCAGCGATAGTACTTACAAAACCTGGGCTTTCTGTTATCATTGATGCTATCCAGACCAGCCACAAAATATTCAAGCGGATGAACAGCTATGCCACGTATCGTATTGCTGAGACAATTCGTGTACTGATATTCCTGACTCTTGCCATCATTATCTTCAACTTCTACCCGCTGACTGCAGTGATGATAGTTATTCTGTCATTGCTAAATGATCTTCCAATAATGACTATAGCTTATGATAATACCAAGCCCCTTAAAAGACCCACAGGTTGGGAAATGCGCAAAGTGCTGACTATTGCAACCGTACTCGGCATAATCGGGGTTGTCTCAAGTTTCAGCCTGTTCTTTGTCGCCGATCAAGTGTTGCACCTGCCCAGGCCTACGATCCAGACGCTTATGTTCCTGAAACTTGCAGCAGGAGGTCATATGACCATATATTTGACCAGAGTAGGCGAAGCGCGCCATGCCTGGACTCCACCTTATCCGGCTAAAATACTGTTCGGAACGACTGAAACTACGCAGCTTCTTGCCACATTGCTGGCTGTATATGGCGTTTTTATGAATCCGCTCGGCTGGTGGCTTGCAGGACTGGTATGGGGCTGGGCATTAGCAGCCTTTGTAATAACCGATTTTATTAAGATCTATTTCCATAAGCGGCTGGAACGTCCGGTCGAGGCGGAAGAAGCTAAATTCAAATTATAAATTTATAATCTGATTAAAAAGCTTTATATGAGGAAAAGACAACCCTAAATTGGAGGAGTGGATTAATATGGTTCAAAGGATCGAGCAGAGTATTGAGTGGATAAAATCGCATTCAGGAGTGTGAGTTATGGAAAAGAGGCTGCTAACCGAGGCTGAAGGATACGACCTGCTGAAGGAACACGATGTCCCTGTACCTTCGCATGAGATCGTAAAGAGTGCTGACGAGGCTGCAAAGGCTGCTGAAAAGATAGGGTACCCTGTCGTGGCAAAAATTGTCTCGCCCCAGGTAGTTCATAAAAGCGATGCATGCGGGGTCATAACTGGAATAAAAAACGAGGACGAGGTAAGAAATGCCTTTAATAAGATAATGCATAATGTAAAGGAAAAAGTTCCCGATGCCGAGATAACCGGGATAATCATTGAGAAAGATATGCCTTCGGGGCTTGAACTGATAGTAGGCGGAAAGACCGACCCTTCTTTCGGAAAGATGCTCACTTTCGGGCTTGGCGGGACACTTGTTGAGTTCCTGAAAGATGTCTCAATGAAAGTTCTTCCGATTGAGACAGATGATATAGAGAAGATGGTACATGAGATAAAAGGATACACTCTCATAAAGGGCTACAGGGGTGAGCCGCCTAAGGATGAGAAGGGATTAGTACAGATTATTAATAATATCTCTAAGTTATTCCATGAGAGCCATAATCTTGTTGAATTTGATATAAATCCGCTAATACTATATGAAAAGGGAGCGTGCGCTGTCGATGCGAGGATATACGAGAGCGAAGAGGAGGTCAAGCACAAGGAAAAAGAAGAGACAGAAGTTCCGGCAGATATATTTTACCCTGAATCCATTGCAGTTATTGGGGCTTCTTCTGATCCCACCAAAGTAGGGTATTCTGTTTTCAGGAACCTGCTTGACTTTCCGGGTAAACTGTATGCTGTGAATCCGAAAAGAAAAGAGATACTCGGGCGCGAAGTTTACCCGAACCTGGCATCCATCCAGGATAAGGTTGACCTTATTGTTGTAACAGTCCCTGCGAAGGTGGTTCCTGAAATTATGGAAGAAGCCGGTAAAAAGGGTGTAAGACTGGCTGTCGTTATAACAGCAGGCTTCAAGGAGATAGGCGATGAAGGAAAAGAGCTTCAGGACAAGATATCGCAGCTCGCGCAAAAATACGGCATCAGGATGGTGGGTCCGAACTGCCTTGGGATTATTTTGCCGCATAAAAAGATAAATGCAACATTTGACCCTGCAAACCCCAAGCCCGGCGGCCTGGCATTCATTTCTCAAAGTGGCGCTATTATTACTACAGTAGTGGACTGGAGCCTGAAGGAAGATATAGATATAGGGCTTTCTGCCGTCATAAGCGTGGGCAATCAAGCCGACCTGGGTTTCGATTAGTTCCTGAAATTCGCAAGAAACGATACAGACACCAGAGCCATTGTTCTCTACATCGAGGAAATAAAAAACGGCAGGTTGTTCATGAAGGTCGCAAGTGAGGTGTCGGAGAAAAAACCGATCGTAGCGATAAAATCTGGCTCCTCGAAAAGAGGTCAGAAGGCAGCGTCGTCGCATACAGGTGCTCTTGCAGGAAGCTATCAGGTGTACATGGCAGCATTTAAACAGTCAGGGGTCATTGCCACTCATTCTTTGAGAGAGGCATTCCAGATAGGTGAGCTTCTTGCTTCCGAGGACTACCCGAAAGGGAACAGGGCAGCAGTCATAACTAATGCCGGAGGCTTTGCAGTTCTTTCTACGGATTATGCTGAGAAGTACGGCGTTGAAATTGTAGACCTTTCAAAAAAATTAATGGATGAGCTGAATTCCTTCCTGACGCCGGAATGGAGCCATGAGAACCCGATGGATATAGTTGGAGACGCCGGAGCAGACAGGTATGCCCGCGTATTCGATGTAATGATACGCAACCAGGATAAATGGGATATTACATTTGTTATTGCAGTACCCTCGGGCGTCCTGGATTCAAGGCATCTCGCCCAGGAGATCGTAAGGTTCTCGAACCACACCCATAAAATGATAGTCGGATGCCTGCTCGGGGGCAACAGTATGAAGAGCGGTGTGCATATATTGAGAAAGGCTTCCATACCGAATTTCGCAGAACTTGAAGAGGCTTTTGATGCGGTCGGGAAGGCGCTCAGCCTGAGATAAAGCTGAACTGAGGTGGTAACCATTACTCTGGCATTTGTGCTTGGCGCCGGGGGGACGCGTGGTGATTTCCAGGTCGGGGCGCTGCAATTCTTAAACAGCCGCGGGATTCGCCCGGACATAATTTGCGGCACTTCCATCGGGGCGATCAACGGGCTTGTGCTGGCCGAAGGCGGTATTGAGAAATTAGTGGCCTTATGGAAAAGTTTCAGGAAAACTGATGATGTGTATACGGAAGAGCCGTGGCTGAGGGCGCTTAAACCGATAACAGGGCAGCTTTACCGTATGACCGCGGCTGATGCTGTTTCCGCAATGGCAGGCAGGATGGTAAAATACACACTGTTCCCGCCCGTGTTATTCTTCGATGCAGTTAATTTCTGGACAGGGATGGCAGAGCTGATGTCTGCGCCAGGCGGATACGGGCAGTTAAAATCCTTTTTCAATCTTTCACCTACTGAAGCGAAACTGCGTTCCCGGCTTGACCCCGGGAAAGTGCGCAGATCCGGAATCAAGATTCGCATAACAATGGTAGGTCTTGAAAGCGGTGAGGTGCAGTACATAACCGAATCGGGGCACTTCTCAGATGGGGCGGATACAGGCAGGCAGGTCGACCTGATAGATGCGGTCTTGGCTTCATCCTCGATACCCGGATTGTTCCCGCCTGTTAAATTATACTCCGAGAACTACGTCGATGGCGGTGTGAGGGAGATGCTCCCTGTGGAGGCTGCTATTTCCCTTGGAGCTACGGAGGTATATGCGATAGCCTGTTCAAAATCCGGGGTAGGTACCTCGCAGTCGTTCGATAACAGCAATATGATAGATATTACGCTTCGCGCCACGAAGGATATCGCGCTGGATGAGATACAGCGAAAAGATGCACATCCGCCCCGCGGCTGGGGAGTGGACTTTAAGCTGATACAGCCCACGCTGAGAACACATGATGTCCTGGCGGTTGATCCCGAAATGATATCGATAAGCATGGCGTACGGCTATATGCGGGCTTTTGATGTCGTGGAGGAGAGCAATAATCCCGGGAAATTCGAGAACCTCAAAAGGACTTCTGATGATATCACGCGGCTTAGATTGAAGCTCTGGAAAATGGAGCACCGGGCGAACGGTGGACCCGGGCACGACGAAACATTATCTATCATAGAACCAAAACCTTCTCTTGGCTCCGATTACCTGCGCCACATCCGAGAACTGAAGCGGAACCTGAAAGTTCTGCTCGATGAGCGTCTGCAGTTCGGGTATGATGCTGTTCCACCCGGTGCTGAGGCATGATAGGAACAGTGAGAAGCTAAACTGGGTGCCGCTTACTCCAACTTTCCCTCTGCGATAAGTTGTTAATTATTATTAAATATAATTATTATTGGTTTTCAAATATCTTTAAATAGATAGAACCTCTTCTATACCTTGATGGAGGGAAATAAATGGACATATTCGAAGTACTGACCGCTATCTCGAAAAGAAAGAAAGTGCTCATGCACAGCGGTATAAATGAACATGAAGCTCTGGCTAAAGCTCAGCTTGACGTATCCAAAGAATACCACGTATCATTGATTGATATCAAGAAGTTAGTTAGAGCATAAATCCAGATCGAAAGGGGGGCGAATGAGATGCAGACAAGAATGAAAAAAATTCATTTTGCACTCTTCGCTTTGTCATTTTGACCTTACCAAAATATTGCGGAGTGGGAAGAAAAAGGCTGTGGATAATGCCTGTAGAGAACTTCCTTTACCAGCTCAGAAAGACCTTTGCTTGAGCCACCCTGTAATCATGGGACAGACATCCTTCTGGGATTCATAGCCCACAAAGATCCCTATATGCCCTGTGGGGAAAATCGCCATCGTTTTATCCACGCTCGATACGGCATCGTTCAGCGGTATACTTGAATCGTTGGGAATGAAATTATCGTACTTTGCCATGATATTAAGTAAAGGTATGGTGATATTTTTTAGATTGATCCTCTGCCCGTCTATTTCCATCTCGTTCTTTATAAGTAAGTTCTTCTGATAGCAGTCCTTGATGAACTGCCTGTAGGCTTCGCCCGCCTGTCCCGGATTGTCCGAACCCCATTTCATGAGCCGGAAGAACGTCATTATGCTTTCTTCATCTAACTGCGGACATTTTGTATCATCCGATTCGCAAACAGTCCTATCATATACGCCAGAATACAGGTCGATCATATTCCTGAGAGGGTCTACAAAAAAATACCCTATGTTCATTAATTCCCCCGGGACCGTGCCATAGTAATCCACAAGCCGGTCCACATCCAGGCTTTTTGACCAGATGTTGAGAAGGCTTTTATCCGTGTCAAAGTTCACAGGTGTGTTCAGTACAACAAGGTTCTTTACCTTTTCGGGATGCAGTACAGCATACATCAAAGAAAGGACCCCGCCATGACATACGCCCGTCAGCGTTACCCTCTCTGAGCCCGATATTTCCCTTATCCTGTCCACTGCGTTATTTAAATAATCGTTCACGTAATCGTTAAGCGTGAGGTGCCTATCATCGGTTGAGGGATACCCCCAGTCAACGATATAAGTATCAAAACCCTCATCCAGCAATCTTTTTACCACGCTTTTATCGGGTTGGAGGTCCATGATATAATAGCGGTTCACAAACGCGTAAACTATGAATACCGGAACCGGGTGTTGTTTTTTTACAGTCGGAAGATAATGGAGGAGCTTCATTTTGTTCTCGCTGTATACCACCTCTGAAGGCGTTGTCCCTACCTGGATTCCGGTATACGATCCCAGCAATGCTCCGGCTCCGGTTATAAATTCAACATAATTATTTATTAAATCGGTTATGCTCATGACCACTTCTTTCCCCTATTAAAATAACCGCCGTCTCATCTTATAGATTTCGTTCATCGGCGCTTACCAGAGCCAGTCCGGAACGATATAACCGAAAGAAATAAGACGCATATCCAATATCCTGTATCCGAGGTTCAATTCATGCCATCCGATAAATGCAGCTTCTGCTCAGACGAAAAATGTGTCGCAGCGGATTTAGTTCCATGCGATTTCCAGGGAGATAACTTCAAAGAGTGCCTGCGCTATCGCCTTTATTTTATAAGACCACAATCCATGCAACTTCGTTAGCCCGAGTCGCGCCTTGGGAGGCGCGCACCCGTACACCGAGGGCATACGCAGACACGGCACTAAGCCTTGACCATCGAAGCTATCTTCTGCCCCAGAGCATAGCACTTAGCCAAGTCCTGCCCGTCAGGTCTGAAATTGACTTCAAGCGACTCGACCGGCTCGTATCCTGACGACTTCAGTTTCTCGTTTACCGCTTTCACCGCCCCGCCTCCCCAGCCGTAGGAGCCGAAGGTCGCCCAGAGCTTGTTCTTTGGACGCAAGCCCATCAGATAGGTCAGAAAGCCCCCCACGGTGGGGAACATCCCGTTGTGCAGCGTCGGCGAACCTATAATGATTGCCCTGTTCTCAAGCACTTCCTTTACTATTTCGCTCCATTCATTCCTGCGCAGATGGAAAAGCGATACCTCCACGCCATAGTCTGATACGCCCCTCAGGATTTCCTGCGCCATTATCTCGGTGCTGTTCCACATGGTATCATAAATGACAAGCACTTTCTGCTTTGAGGCGCCTTTAGCCCAGGAGAGATACGCATCGATTATTTTAGCCGGGTTTTTCCATATCATGCCGTGCGATGGCGCTATCATTTTTATCTCGATGCCAAGTTTCTGGATTTCCTCGATTTTTTTAAGGATAATACCTCCAAACGGCATCAGGATATTGGCATAATACTTGGCAGCCTCGTCCATCACCGTGTCGCATTCGTACCCTATAAGGCTGCACATCTCTTCATCGAACCGGAACGATGTGGCAAGGTGCTGCCCGAACCCGTCGTTGGAAAGCAGTATTTTATCTTCCTTCAGGTAAGTGAACATGCTGTCAGGCCAGTGGAGCATCGGTGCGGTAATAAAGAACAGCGTCTTTTTGCCAAGCGCCAGTTCATCGCCGGTCTTAACTGTCCTGAAATTCCAGTTACCCCTGTAATACCTGAGCAAACCCTCTTTTCCCTTTTCAGTGGCTATGACCTGCGCGTTCGTAGCTATCTCCATGATATCAGGCAGGGAACTTGAATGATCCATCTCAACGTGGTTTGAGACAACGTAATCTATCTTTGAGGGGTCTACGATCTCTTTTATCTTTTCGATCATCTCCCCGCCAAAACCGTGTTTCACGGTGTCAACAAGAGCTATTTTTTCACCCACTACCAGGTAGGCATTGTACGTTCCCCCTCGCGGGGTGGTATAGCCGTGAAAATCCCGCAGGTTCCAGTCCACGACACCTACCCAGTAAACTCCATCCGTTAATTGTATTTTAGTCATATACTCTCCTATCGTTAATTATTTAACGTTATAGAATTATAGCTTTTGGTTAGAGAAGAACAACTTTAAAATAAACGTGATCAAGCCATTTAGGAGGCAAAAAATGATAAAATACCGATGCACTGTCTGTGGGTACATATATGACCCGGAGGTCGGGGATGCCCCGAGGATCAAGCCGGGGATTGAGTTTTCAGACCTGCCTGATGACTGGGTATGTCCGCAGTGCGGTGTAGGCAAGGATATGTTTGAAAGAATGTAAGGGAGGTGAGACCGTGTGCAGTGTCGGCGACATGTTCGACGTGGACATCTCGGGTGATGCCACCATGCGTGAGTACGTATGCAGCGACTGTGGCAAGGAATTCAAGGGAATAGGGAAGAGTCTTCGCTGTCCCAGGTGCCATTCGACGAACGTTAAGGCCAAATAACGGTAGATTTATTATTTAATAGGTTTTTTAGGGCAACATTCGGGAAAATACCTATATAGTAGCAATGCCAGATATTGATTCGTATATAAACGAACAAAAAACGAGGATGATATGAAACAGGAACGCTGGGGAAACATCGGTTCAAAATTCGCGCACCTGACGAGTGTACACCCCTGCTACAATGAAAAAGCGCATTTCACGACGGCAAGGATCCACCTACCTGTGGCGCCGCGCTGTAATATCCAGTGCAATTACTGCATAAGGAAACTGGATAAATGCGAACACAGACCCGGGGTTGCGGGAAGCATTCTCAATCCACAGGAGGCGCTTGTGAGGGTTGATAAATATATAAAGGAAATGCCCAACCTGCGCGTGGTAGGGATTGCAGGTCCCGGTGAATCGCTGGCAAACGAAGAGACCTTTGAGACCCTGCGCCTTGTTCATGAAAAATATCCGCAGCTTATAAAATGCGTAGCCAGTAACGGGCTTCTGCTCTCTGAAAAAGTTGATAGATTAGTTGAAGTAGGGGTGACCAGCGTGACCGTTACCATAAACGCAGTCGACCCTGAGATCGGGGCGAAAATCTACTCGTTCGTACGCTACCATGATAAGACCTATAAAGGCGCTGAAGGCGCAAAGCTGCTAATCGAGAACCAGTTCCTGGGCGTGAAGAAAGCAAGTGAGGTAGGGCTGAACGTTAAAGTGAACACGGTGCTGATTCCCGAAGTCAATTTTGAACAGATAAAGGAAGTAGCCAGGAGGTCGGCGGAGAACGGCGCCATACTGATGAACATAATCCCCCTGATACCGCTTAATAAATTCGAGAAAGAAAGGGCGCCGGAATGCGATGAACTGACGATTGCAAGGACTTTAGCCGAGGAATTCCTGCCCCAGTTCCGGCTATGCAGGCAGTGCCGCGCCGATGCTATAGGGATCCCGGGATTTGAGCCGTGCGGCTCCCCGGTGCAGCAGCGCGCAAGCGGTGAGTATTACCACGCATGAGGATAACCGATTAATACTTAAAAATCATTCAGTATAACGAGGTGAGACCATGTGTTTAGTAGATTCCTCAACCAGTATAGACATCGATTCCGGTGAATTAGGGACCCAGTACAGGTGCGCAGACTGTAACACCAGGTTCCGCGGGATAGGGAAAAAGATACGCTGCCCCTCGTGCGAATCAACAAACGTCAAGAAGGTATAATTCCCGGCGGCTGTTACCAATTTACAGGTTCGCATAGTATTCAATAGTATTAAATACGTTCAAAATAGAGATACGAACACAGAATTTCGGAGTGTCAAGGAGTGAAATAAAATGGCAGTTGAACTAAAAGACGGTGTTTACTGGGTCGGGGTCGTTGACTGGAATATAAAGAAATTCCACGGGCATGAATATTCAACTCACAGGGGTACTACATATAACGCTTACCTGATCATCGATGAAAAAACAGCTCTTGTAGATACAGTCTGGGGACCTTATTCGCAGGAGCTGATAAATAATATTGAGAAGATCACCGATATTAAAAAAATTGACTATGTGATAGCGAACCATGCCGAAGTTGACCACTCAGGCGGGCTTCCTGAAGTGATGAAGTATATACCAGACACCACGGTCGTTGTTTCGGAGAGGGGGCAGGAAAGCATCTTCAAGCACTATCACAGGCGCTGGAATTTCAAGACAGTGAAAACAGGCGACAGCATCAGCCTCGGTGAGAACAAGCTTGTTTTCGTGACAGCCCCTATGCTTCACTGGCCTGATAGCATGTTCACGTACCTCACAGGCAAGAACATCCTGATGCCCAACGATGCCTTCGGCATGCACTACGCATCCGCAGGGCGTTTTAATGATGAAGTCGATGAGACCGAAGTGTACCAGGAAGCAATAAAATTTTATGCGAACATCCTTACTCCTTTTAGCGAGCTCGTAATCAAGAAGATTGATGAGTTCAAAAAGTTGAACATCCCGGTTGATATCATCGCGCCAAGCCACGGAATCATATGGAGAAAAGATCCGATGCAGATAGTTAACAAATACTACGAATGGGCATCGGGGAAGAGCGATAATTCTACCGTGATAATCTACGATACCATGTGGAACGCCACTGAAAAAATGGCACATGCAATTGCACAGGGGCTTGCAGAGGAGGGAATGAAGTTCAAGCTATTCAATATGGCAGTTTGCGACCGCAACGATGTGCTGACGGAGATTTTCAAAGCCAGGGGAATACTTATCGGCTCACCCACGTTGAATAATGGTCTCCTTCCGACGATCAAACCCATACTTGAGGACCTGAAAGGATTGAGGTTCAGGAACAAAGTGGGTGCAGCTTTCGGTTCCTACGGATGGAGCGGGGAGAACGTAAAATGCATAGAGCAAAACCTTGAGAAAGCGAAGATAAAGATCATCCAGGAAGGGATCAAATTCAAGTGGCAGCCTACAAAAGAAGAACTTGAGAAATGCGTGGAGTTCGGAAGGAATTTTGCGATAGGCTTAAGGAGCTGCGGGTAAATCCAGTTCTGGCTTATTAATATTGAGCGGAGGACAAGAATATGGCTATCGACCCTGTTTGCGGGATGACGGTTGATGAAAGAGCAGCACAGTTCAAGACGGATTATAAGGGTAGCACTTACTATTTCTGCTCACCCGGCTGTAAGAAAGCATTTGAATCAGAGCCTGAGAAGTACCTGAAGGGCGGACCGAAAGCGATGCCTGAAAAAAAGCCCTGGTGGAAATTCTGGTGATACAAAAAGCAATATAAAAAATTGATACAAAAAATAATAAAATCAAATTAGTAGAGCATTTACTCTACTTTTTCCGCAAATGCGAATTTCCGCATCACTTTATTGACCTTGATCTTGACCTTGTCACCTTTTTTTGTTTGCGGCACGAATATTACAAAACCCTTTACCCTTGCGATGCCGTCGCCCTGTTTTGCAATATCATCTATCGATACGTCATATGTTTCCCCGACTACTACCGGAGCGCTTATTTCCTCATCTCTCATCAAAATTACACATCCTTACGGTTTACTCTGTCCCGGCAAACAAGAACCGCAGAAATAGTAATTACCTTTACTGCTGTAAATGCCGTACCAGGGCAGTCTTCTGTTGACTACAATTGTATAGCTTCACAATACATAAAACTTTGCTTAAGTTAAAAATGTTTGCAGCAGTTATGGCCAGGTTCTTACATAACCGGATTTGCATTACCGGCAAAGATCTATCCCGGCATGTAAAAACCCCCTGGCGCACCCGGCCCGCAGATACATGCACCTTCTTTTAATGCGCTTTTATCGCACATAGTCTTAAATATATGAGAATTATCTAAGCATACCTTCATTTTTATGAGAATTAGCATGAGCTCTAACATCGATAAAAACATCCAGGATGGCTATAAATGGACTGCGCTTTCCGTAACATCTCTCGGGATGCTTGTCGGGATCCTAAACGCCAGTACCCTGATAATAGCCCTTCCCACTATGATGGTGAAACTGAACACTGATCTTTTCGGGATAATGTGGGTACTGATAAGTTATACTCTTCTCCTCACAATACTCGCACCTGCATGGGGCAGGCTTGCAGATATCTACGGGAGGAAGAAACTATATGTTTACGGGCTGGCAGTGTTCACAGTAGGTTCACTGCTTTGCGGTCTTGCAGCTAACATAAACCAGCTTATCGCTTTCAGGGTGCTGCAGGCCGTGGGTGGGTCGATGCTCGTGGCTAACGGCACCATAATAGTAACTGATGCATTCAAACGGAATGAGCTTGGAAAAGCCATGGGAGTTCTAAGCATGATAATGGCTGCTGCGTTCGTTGTGGGTCCGATACTCGGCGGCTTCCTCACATTAATCAACTGGCGGCTGAATTTCTTTTTTAACGTCCCTATCGGTATAATCACGACTGTATGGGCGCATTTAAAATTAAGAGATGTTGCAGAGCTGCCAAAAGGAGAAACATTCGACTTCAAGGGAATGGTTTTATTTACTATCGCCTTCCTCACGTCCATGATTTACCTGACAGCGGGATTTGTCATCGGGCTGACGTCACTCCCGATGCTTCTGTCACTTGTTATCGCGATCGTAAGTTTTGCCGCCTTCCTGCGCGTTGAAAAGAGAGCGGTCTATCCGCTGATGGACTTAAGCCTCTTCAAAATAAAGATATTCTCTTACGGGCAGCTAAGCAACCTCCTGAATTCCATAGCCAGGGGAGCGGTAATGATACTCCTCATCCTTTTCTTCCAGGGACCCAGGGGCTATGACCCGCTCACGGCAAGCATACTCATCACCCCGCTTGCAATCGGTCTTGCGATAACAGGACCGATAGGCGGGATACTCTCGGATAGATACGGTTCCAGGAGCATCAGCACGATCGGACTGGCTATATCCCTGGTCGGTATGCTTGGTTTAGCGACCATGCATTACAATACGCCATACTGGATACTTGCCGTATGGATGTTCATCAACAGTTTCGGTTCAGGGCTGTTCCAGCCTCCGAACACCAGCGCCATCATGACAGCGGTATCCCCGCAGCGGCGCGGCGTTGCCTCATCCATGAGAGCCTTTTTCAACAGCGCCGGCATGGTGCTGAGCATGGGGATAGCTTTCCCGCTGATCATGGGAACGATCTCCATTGATGCGATGATGAATATGTTCGTCGTCGGCGGGGCGAACATGCCTGTAGCCGTGCAGGAAGCATTTACGAGCGGCATAACCAGTGCATTCATCCTGTCTTCGATAATCACCCTGCCTGCAATTATCGTATCAGCCATGCGTGGAAAAGAAGATATACTGAAGTGATCGGTGTAAATCTCACCGGCAGGCTCAACGAAGCATATATATAATTTGCTATGTAATTAATCAATAATTTAGAATATATCGTATTTACTCAGTAATTCCTGAGAAAAATTCGCAAAATGAATATGCCAGAAAAAAAAGTGCTCGAACTTGACGACATTGATAAGCGTATAATCACGCTGCTCCAGGAAGACGGCAGGATGCAGGACGTTGATATCGCAAGAAAGGTCGGGATATCAGACGACACTTCCAAGCGCAGGAGGAAACGGCTTGAGGACACGGGCTACCTCAAGGTCAGGGCGATGTTGAACCCCTGGAAATTCGGCTTTACCAGCGTCTATTTCTTCGGAATTACCCTTGTGCCCGGCGCTGATGTCAGGCACGTAGCAAAAAAGCTCTCAAAAATCGATGATTTCTTCTTCGTCTCCCTTTCACTCGGTCCCACCCATTCGATTGTTGCCACAGCCAGGGCTAAAGACCAGTTAAAGCTTAACAATTTGGTCGAAGAACTGAGGCAATGGCTTGAAATAGAACGTGTGGATGTAAATATAATCTATGAAGTGACCAAGAGCGGCTACAATTCAATACCTGAAGACCAGCTTTAATAAAGGGATAAAAAAAGCTCATCTTTTTGGAAAACCCGGTAGTGTCCTAAATTTTGTGACTTATGTAAAAACAACCACCGCAGAGATACAAAGAGATATTTCAAAAAACCCTCCGTGCCTCTGCGTCTCTGTGGCTTCTGAAACAATTTGCCACGGAGGCACAGAGAACACAGAGATTGAAGGCAAGGAGGTTGCTCAGGATATTATTGCGATGGTCTCTGTGCCTCTGCGCCTCTGTGGCTCATTTATGCTCCACCCATATTTTATAAGACATTACCGAAAACCCAGTATTTTTTCAACAATGCTATTGATATTGTTAATTCCCAAACCCGCTTTACCCACTACGGCAACGACCTCGCACCCCCGTTTGAAAATCTCTATATCCTCGCTGCTTTCAGCAAGTATTATACGGGGCTTATCCGACAGCGCGAACCCGTCGGCAAGCACGATATCATTATCCGCGAAATATCTGTCGAGTATCTCGCCAAGCTCCATCTCGCCTTTTACGTTTTTGATGACCGCAAGCTTAACAGGCGAAGATATTGCCACAGTATCAGCTCCCGCTCTTGCATATTTCCATGTATCTTTGCCTTCTTTATCCATCTCAAAATCACCATGCTTGTGATGCTTTAAAGCGCCTACCCGAAGACCACGGCTTTTAAGTTCCTTTACCAGCGCCTCCATCAACCATGTTTTTTCGCTTTTGCTTTTTCCCACGATACAGATCACATGCGGGGTCATAAAAGCCTCTCAGGATGCGTAAAGACTGAGAGTTTATCATGAGAAACAAAACATATAAGGCAGATGCCAGTACGCTCAGCCGCCGCCACACCCGTATTCAGGGGTGCAGTCTTTGTTGCTACAAGAGGGATTCCCGCGCGGGCAGCCTTCAGCACCATGCCGGCAGATTGTCTCCCCGTGGATAGCAGGAAATGGCGGCTGACATCGATACCATCAAGATAGGCGCGCCCCACGATCTTATCAAAAGCATTGTGCCGCCCTACATCGATCGCCTTGACAACACACTCGCCACCGGTGCTTACAAGGCATGCCGCATGGGTACCGTGCGTCTTTCTGTAAATCTCTGACTCTAAAAACACGAGGCTTTTCCTGATAGTATCTGTATCGAATCTCGTATCCGAACTTACATGGATATCTTCATTTTCGTCCCACCGTACGCCTACACATCCTGAGGAGCGCAGTTCGCGCCAGAGCTCAAAATCTTCACTTGTCTCTATTTCCACGTATATCGATTTCCCGTCTATGAGAAGCCTCTTGACCTCATCAGGTGATTTAACGACCCCTTCGCAGATGAGATAGCCTAAAGCGAGCTCTTCTAACATTTCAGGCGTGGCTAAGATGGCGGCCATGTGGATCTTATTCACGAAAATATCAATGGTATCTTCAACTGCTACCGAGTACGTTATCTCGCGCGATCCATTACCGTTCAATTCCCTTGCTTGATATTGCTTTGTGTACATATTAAAACGTTTCAGCTAATTTCTGGATATCCTCGTAAGTATTGATATTTATAAATGTTCTTAGCTCTTGGTCGAGCTTTTTGATATCATCCACCGGGACATACTTGATGTTGAGTTTGAATACCGGAGCCAAGATTACAGTCTCGCCTTTCTCAATCGCCTTTTTTGTCTCCCTTATCATGGGTTCACACCTGTAAACAGCATGAAGCGGCTCAAGAAAGCCGTCATCCCAGCGCGGGATGGCAGCCTCGTAATGTTCACTTTCTTTAAAAAGCATCTTTACGACTTTTTCGTTTATAAAAGGCATATCGCAGGCTGCAACAAAACAATATTCATCTTCGCAAGCCTCAAGTCCGGAAAGTATACCCGCAAGCGGTCCGGTCTCTTTGTAGGTGTCGTATGCAAACCTGTACGGGGTTTTAACCAAACCTGGCAGGCTGGAGTCAAGCAATTCACCCTGCGCCCTGTCGCGCACGGATATTATGATGTTATCCACGGCTTTTTCCAGTCTTTTTATCATGACGGCTATCAGCGGTTCGCCGTTAATATCTATAAGCGCCTTTTCCTTGTAACCCAGGCGGCTGCCTTTTCCGCCTGCAAGGATGAGCGCAGAATAAGACCCCATGATCAGATATGTCCCGCCTCTTTCATGCTAAAATGCCTGCCATCGCCGATTATGACATGGTCGAGCACATCGACCCCGATTATCTTTCCAGCTTCTATCAGTTTTTTCGTTACCTCGATGTCTTCCCTGCTCGGCGTCGGGTCGCCTGACGGGTGGTTATGAGCCACGATTATGTGCGCTGCGGATACAGCCAGGGCAGTTTTGAACACTTCTCTCGGATGCACGACGTTAGCATTGAGCGAGCCTATAGAAATAATCTCCTCCCTGATTATCTGGTTCTTGGTGTCAAGGCAGAGCTCGATAAAATTCTCTTTCTTTTGCTCCCTCATTCTGGGATAGATCCGCCTGTACACGTCTTCCGGGGAGTTGACTTTGGGTTTTACCTCCTCATTGAAAGATTCAAGCCTTCGTGCGATCTCAAAACAGGCTGCGATCTGGGCTGCTTTGCTTTCTTTTATTCCATGGATGTTCATCAACTGGGCGATGTTTATAGTCGAGAGCTGTTTTAAATTATACTCGGATAATAATCTCTGGGAGAGATTTATCACATTCTCCTGCCTTGAGCCGGTTCTCAGGATTATCGCCAGGAGCTCGGAATCACTCAGCGCTGCTGCCCCGTTCTTTATCAGCCTCTCTCTGGGCCTTTCCTCTTTTTGCATATCAAGGATCCTGAGCTTATATTCCTGCATGACTTCCCCACAATTATTCTTATACATTAAAATCTTTCTAAAAACTCCGGTGCATGTATTGCAGTCACGCATAATATCCGGTAATAGAATATAAACCACAGAGTGCACAGAGGACACAGAGCGAAAACCACAATTCTCTGTGCTCTCTGTGTACTCTGTGGTTGATTATTCTTAGTGGAAAGGTTAAACCAACGCTTGGAATTATTTATTAACCGCTACCTCCAATAAGGCGTAGAGGAAAATTATGGAATCTGTTTATTTCTATGAAGACAAGGTCAGCAAAGATGTCGCAAAAGTGCTGGAAGATGATTTTTTCAAACGCATAGGTTATATTGTGAGGGAGTGCTGCAAGCTGCTTGGGAATGAGCGCAAAGGTTATTTCCTGTATATAAAAGCCAATTCCGAGGATATCGACCGCGCCGAGGAAAAGTTCGAGGGCGTGGGGCTTGAGAAGCTCATGGGAGAGGAGAAGAAGCTTGTGACTGCTGCTTTCATCGCTGAAGAGGAGAACGCAGCCAGCGGTATGGGGATGATTTTTGGTTAAGAGGGGGTAGAACAATAGAACAACTAACTCAATACGAACTCACAGCGAACTCTGGTTAAGTTCGTATCGAGTTCGTCCAAGTTCGTTGTTATTATCCAATCAAGCTACCTGAGCTTCCTGATTATCGCATCTACCATCTCGCTCTGCCTTGCGCTTCCGCCAAGGTCATAGGTGAGGTATTTTCCCTCGGCTATAACATTCTCAGTCGCTTCAAATATCGCCTTCGAGTTCTCTTTCTCACCCAGATAATCAAGAAGCCACGCGCCCGCAAGCACCGTCGCCACAGGGTTCACCTTATCCTGTCCTGCGTATTTTGGCGCAGAGCCGTGCGCTGGCTCGAACATGGCATAGTTATCCCCGATATTGGCAGAGTAAATGAGCCCGATGCTGCCCACGAGCGCAGAGCACTCCTCACTCAGGATGTCCATGAAAAGGTTGGTTGAGAGAAGGATTTTCTGATTGAAGAGCTGCGGGTTCTTTATCAACTGCTGCGCAATGTTATCAATATGGTATTCTTCCATCCCGATGCCGGGATAATTCTCGCCAACCTTCCTGACTTCCTCGATAAATGTCCCGTCCGTCTGCTTCAATATATTGCTCTTATGGATCGCCACGACACTCTTCCAGTCGCGGCGTGCCGCCTCTTCAAACGCGTAGTGCGCCACGTTCCTGCATGCCGACCGCGTGATTTTTCTTATCGAGATAAAAACATCGTCGGTCAACTGTATCTCCTTGGCAAAATAGAATCCTTCGGTGCCCTCCCGCACGCATACGAAATCAACATCACCAAGCGGTTTCTGGGTATTGGGGAAGGATTTTACAGGCCTGACATTGGCATAGAGATTGAATCTCTGGCGGATAGAGACAGCCACGCTCTTCGGGGAACCTGCGCCGCCGGGCGTTGTGGTCGGACCTTTGAAGGCAGCATCCGTACTCTCCAGTATCTTCCATGTCTCTTCAGGGATAAGCGAATCCCCGCCGTGCTGCTGCCACCATTCGGCGCCCGCTTCACATGGTATGAATTCAATATCCGTGCCGACAGCCTCGACCACCCGTAGCATGTTCTCAACGAGTTCCGGGCCAACGCCGTCACCTTTTATTACTGCTGCTCTCTTGCTCATGATTATCTCTCTGCGCCCCCTTTCATGAACACAAATGAGCATTAAGTTTATCCAGGTACATCTTTAAAGAGATCAACGAAAGTGAAGTTGAAGTGATATCTCCCCAGTTGCCGTTATCCTGTTTTCCCAGAAGCCATTGGATAGATGGCGTAATATCAGCTTCTTCTGCCAGCATCAATGCCTGAATTGCAAGGTTGCTTGTAGCGATATAAGTCCATCCTCCGGATTGCCTTTTAGAAAGAAGCCAGCTTGAGCGGTCTTTTATGAACTCTTCGTATTTTGTTTTATTTTGCCTCAGGAGAGCCGTGATTATCAGCGATGTTGTGCCCACATGCTCCCATCTCTCTCCGTAATTGCGCCGCAGCCACTCGCATCCGGGCTCATTTTTTATGCCAGCGTCCCCGAGTGCTATCAGGGCGTATGAAGTATCAATCTCGTTATTATTCCAGCTGCCATCCTCCTGTCGTTCCAGGATCCGGTTGATGGCATCCGAATGTATTATCCCGCATCCAGCCAGCGCGCTGCACGCTCTTGCAGTATCAACAACAGGCTTATCCGTTTCCCAGTATCCGTCTTTTTTCTTTGATAATAGTATTTCAACCAGGCCGGATGTCATCTCGCCCCATAATGATAATGCCTGGATCGTCCTGGATATATCTTTAACTGCCGTGGGTTCCTGGTTATTTAACCACTCAATCCCGGCTGTGGCAGCATTTTGTATAACAATTTCATTTATCAGGATGTTACCTCGGATTTTACTAACCGTTAACCGTTATTCAGGCTGCTCAACACCTGCGCCAATCCTCTTCAAATCCTCAAAGAACCCGGGATACGATATGCTGACCGATTCCACCGTATCTATAGTCGTATTACCTGCAACCATCCCTGCCACTGCCAGTGCCATCACTATCCTGTGGTCATCCCAGCCGTGCACCCCGGCGCCTCTTAATGCTCCGCCCCTGATTATCAGCCTGTCTTTTTCTTCTGTTATATCCACGCCCATCTTTTTCAGCTCAACCGTCATTGCATGGAGCCTGTCGGTTTCCTTGTATCTCACATGCTCCGCGTTCTCAATTGTCATAGTGCCTTCTGATGCCGCTCCCAGCACAGCCAGTGTCGGAACAAGGTCAGGTGTCTTCCCGACATCGACAATGATGCCGTGCAGCTCGCTCCTGCTAACTTTTACCTCACCTTTTTTCTCATCCCACCGGATTTTTGCTCCCATTTTTTTCAGTATCTCGATCAACGCCGAATCCCCCTGCTCCGAGGGGAACAGGTTCTTGATGGTGACTTCGCCGCAAAGTGCACCCGCAGCCATCATGTATGAAGCTGAAGAGAAATCGCCCGGGACGTTATATGACTTCATGTTGTACTCCTGCTCGGGCGGGATGATGAAAGAGTTCGTGCCTTCCGCTGTGATTTTAGCGCCAGCATCTCTTAGCATGTCGATTGTAATGTTCACGTACGGTCTGGATTTCAATTCTCCATCTATCATGACCGTCGTCTCGTTCTGCGCGAACGGGCAGGCGATAAGAAGTGCCGAGATGAACTGCGAGCTTATAGAGCCGTCGATATGAACGCGTCCCCCTCTCATCTTTCCCCTCACAATGATGGGAGCCATGCCGTTGTTGCGTGTGGAGAACGCCTCTGCGCCTAGGTCGTTCAGTGCATCCAGGAGCGGCGTGTTGGGTCTTGTCCTGATACTGGCATCGCCTGTGAGAACCGTGGCTCCGTCGACAAGCGAAGCCGCTGCCGTCATTATGCGAAGAGTGGTACCGGAATTCGCGACATCGATCACGTTATCTGGAACTTTTAATTTGCCGTCGAATCCACTGATTACGAGCGAGTCTTTCTTTGACTCCACAGTGGCCCCGAAAGCCTCACATGCCCTTATCGTGGCCTTTGTGTCCTCCGATATCAGTGGGTTATTGACAGTTGCTTTTTTTGAGAGTGCCGCTATCGCAATGCTCCTGTGCGTATAGCTTTTTGATGGCGGGGCGTTAACCGTTCCTTTAATGTCCGATTTCTGGATAGTCAGTTTCATGAGAGTACGCTAATAGACAATGCAACTATTTATTGATGCTCATTGTTCATTCTAATTATAATTTTTGTGAATTAAATCACCAAGCTTGATATACTACCACGTAAATATTCCTTCTGGAGATGTTCCCATGCAGAAAACAAAGATAATACTTGATGAAAACGAAATCCCGAAGAAATGGTACAACATTTTACCGGATATGCCGACGCCTCTTTCTCCCCCGCTGAACCCTGCCAGTAAAGAGCCGATAGGTCCGAAAGACCTCTCGCCCCTCTTCCCGATCGAACTTATAAAACAGGAGGTCAGCCAGGAGAGGTTCATAACAATACCCGATGAGGTCAGGGATATCTACGGTCTGTGGCGCCCCTCCCCCCTGTACAGGGCGCACCGGCTTGAAGCTGCCCTAAAGACGCCTGCCCGGATTTATTATAAGTACGAAGGCGTAAGCCCTACCGGCAGCCATAAACCCAATACAGCCGTGGCACAGGCGTATTATAATATGAAAGAAGGCATTAAGCGGCTGGCAACAGAGACGGGCGCAGGACAGTGGGGAAGCGCGCTTGCTCTTGCAACTACCCTGTTCGGTCTTAAGTGCACGGTCTACATGGTAAAGATAAGCTACCAGCAGAAGCCGTACCGCAAATCGCTGATGCATCTGTGGGGTGCGAATGTCATACCTTCACCGAGCAATAAAACAAATGCCGGAAAAAAGATTCTCTCCAAAGACCCGGATTCCCCGGGGAGTCTTGGGATTGCGATAAGCGAGGCGATCGAAGATGCAGCGACCCATGACGATACACATTATTCCCTCGGTAGTGTCCTTAACCATGTAATGCTTCACCAGACCGTTATTGGCCAGGAGGCAAAGGAGCAACTGGCGCAGGTTGAGGAATACCCCGACTGTATTATCGGGTGCGTGGGAGGAGGAAGTAACTTCGCCGGGTTGAGCTTCCCGTTCCTTATGGATAAGCTTGCCGGAACAAAGGATGTAGAAGTTATTGCCGTTGAACCCACGGCATGCCCCAGCCTCACAGGCGGCGAGTTCAGGTACGATTTTGGTGATACTGTGGGACTTACGCCTCTCCTGAAAATGTACACCATGGGACATGAATACATCCCGCCTGCGATACATGCCGGAGGGCTGCGTTATCACGGCGATTCCCCGATAGTGAGCCAGTTATATGCGGATAAAGTGATAGATGCGGTCGCATACCGCCAGACAGAGGTATTTAAAGCAGGAGTGACATTTGCAAGAAGTGAAGGCATCGTTCCGGCGCCTGAATCGGCACATGCGATAAAGTGCGCAATAGATAAAGCGCTTGAGTGTAAAAAGAGTGGCGAGATGAAGACAATACTCTTTAACCTGAGCGGACACGGGCACTTTGATATGAGCGCATACGATACTTATTTCGGCGGGAACATGTTAGATGAATCCATTTAAAAGGGTTGATATTATACCGGGTTCATAAAATAAGGACATAATTTGAAATGGATTGAGAGGCTATTCGGAAAAAAAGAACCGTTTTCACCTGAGATCGGGTTTGATGAGCTTGCGGGATGGCTTGAATCAAGGTCAAAGGAAATATCCGGGGAAGTGGAAAGGCATGTCGCCCCCATTTATTCGGATATAGAAGATGCGCTCAGGGAAATCAAAAAAAGCGCTGCCGGGCTTGAGGAGGCGCAGCCTGAGGGGAGGTACCACCTTAAGATGGTGAAGGTCGCCGCAACTAACAGGGACAACATGGTAAAACAGGTCAGGCTGCTTACAGACAATATAACTGTACCGAAAGCTACCGATATCAAAACTATCATCGCTTTCCATGAGAACGCCATGCAAACCCTGAATGTATGCCTCGAGAACATGATGAAGAGCTACCAGTACGCTAAGATGGTGTTCCTTGAAGACTCAAAAGAGGTGATCGCGGACGTGAACGCGCTCGGGAGGCTTCTGAACCAGCTTGTGGAACCCCTGAAGGACAGGAAGAAACTGCTCGATGCTGCTGAGAATGCCCTAAAGACGATACAGTCCATAAAAGAGATGCGTTCTGCCATTGAACTTGAGAGTACATCCATAAAAGAGAAAGAGGAAAAAGCGGCTGCCCTGAAAAAAGAGATCGAGGAAGGGCAGGGCGCCCTTGTCCTGCTGAAGGAAAGCGAACAGTGGAAACAATACCAGAGGAGCATGGATGAGCTTGCTGCACTTCTGGATAACGCAAAAAAGACAGAGTCTGAGATCAATAACATTGTCCTGCCTCTGAATAAAGCCCTCAACAGGCTCAAGCAGTTAAGCGAAAGCGGGAGATATACCCTGGCGCCGGATGTCAAGGAGGGGCTGAATTTATGTTTATCAGACTCTAAATCCTGCAGCCCCGGGTTCTTTGTTGAGTTTGAGAAAGTCATCGTTGAAAGCGATGTCCTGAAACTGGAAAAACTGGATAAAATGCTGGAACAGGTCAGGCTTGCCCAATCGTCTTTTGGCTCTTATAAAGAGCAATACCAGGCTCTTATGGCCGACATCGAGAAGAAAAAAGATGAAATAGCAAAACTGGGGATCGTTGCTGAGGAGAAGAGTCTAGACAGCAGGATTTCAGAGCTTCAGGAGAAGCTGGCTTCTGCAGAGAAAGAGCTTGAGATGGCGAAAAACCGCCTTGCTTCGCTTGAGCGCGATGTTGAGGATAAAAAGAGTGAGCTGCAGCAGATGGTTTCAAGCATTGATAACAGAGTGAGGGTTTTGTTTTAGCCCTGGACAGGAAAACTACCCTTCCAATCCTAGGAACTTCGTTTAAAAATAAAAATCGGGGACAATTTAATTATTTGTCCCCTTCTTCACAGTACTTATGCTGTTATTTTGGCGGGGAGATATATGTTTGTTGCCAGAGTCCATGCCTGTGTAATCAAATCCGGGATATTGCCCGGTTATTTTTTCCCTGCGACTTGCAGGTTGCATACGGTCTGTGACGAAAGCATTCCTGCTGTGTTTCCGAAGTCCAGATCTTTGAAATCAAGTGGTTGCAAATTTTGCTCTCCCATGTATTGCACATTATAGGTTCCATTTACAGGGAATGTCTGTGTCCAGCCTGGCTTCAGAACCTCTGCCACAGTATAGTTCAGTCCTCTCAGGTTGCTTCCCGCTCCAATGCCCCCATCCGTATCAGACAGATGGAAGGTATAGTTGCCGTTTGAATCTGTAATCGTGGTCAGAGTATTGCCGAATGAATCGTTCAGTTTGATCAGCCAATCAGCAAGTCCCGCTTCTCCAGGATCCTTTTTACCATTACCGTTCGAATCATTGAACTTCATACCAGAGATCTCAGGTATGCCCAGCGACCCGTTGAAATTGCCAAAATCTGCGTTCATCATATTTTCCCCAGGTTTAAGGTTTACAGTATAAACCCCTCCTATCGGGAATGTCTGTGTCCAGCCTGGCATAGGGACCTCTGCCACAGTATAGTTATCTTCTAATAATCCACTGAAGTTATAGTTGCCGTTTGCATCAGTAGTTGCAGTTTCAACGTTACCGCCTGAATCTATCAGTTTGATTGTCCAGTTCTCAAGTCCAGGTTCCCATGGGTTCTTTATACTATCAGCGTTTGAGTCGTTGAACTTCATGCCTGAGATATTGCCTTTGTCCTGGGTATTCCTGGGTACTATCGTGAATGATGTGTCAGATGAGGCAAAGTTAGCCTTAGCAGGATTTCCTGTATTGAGATAAGCAGTTGCGGTATAGCTGCCTGCTGCCAGATCGGTTGTTAAGAGAGTGACTTGATATGTGAATGAAATGCGCCCTCCTCCCTGTCCGTTATTATAACCATAACCGTATCCATAGCCGAAATTATAGCCGTACCCATAGCCAACTGTATCTACACCATAACCATAACCATGTCCAAGGTTTCCTGTGTTAGGTGGAGATATCACCTTAACTGTTATGTTTTTATCAGTTGATGTTAGTATACCGCAGACAGGATTGAAAGTCCACTGTTTTGTAGTAGGCCCTTTGATGCTTAAAGTTATATTGGAAACCGGAACAAACTTATCCGGATTTTCCATTGTCACCGTTACCATGAACATTTTCGAAGTACCTTGCGTAATCGATCCTGAGAGACCACTTATCGAGACTGTGACAGCACTGGCAGGTACTGAAGCGATCAGCATTGCAATAACTGATAATGTAACCAATGAACTTGCTACAAGTGATCTATTTTTATTTCTTTTATCAACCATTATATTTCCCCCCATGTCTCCTGTATTAAGATTTCGGAGCAAGTGTTTTCGAATAAACCACCCATCACGTTGCGGTTAGTTTTTATAACTTCCATAACCAGTGGAAGCGACCGCTCCGTATCGAATTTTCATTGCCCCACACGCAAGAGTCTATGCGCAATCTATAAATACTTTACGATTAAATATCTTTATTGTAACTTAACTTGAAGGGTTAAAGGGGGCTATGGTTAGTATGGTAGATGTATCTATCATAATTCCGACGTATAATGAGCGGGAGAATCTAAAAAAATTAATTCCCGGTATTGCAGAAAATCTTCACGAGTACGATTACGAAATGATTGTTGTAGATGATTCGTCTCCAGATGGTACGGCTGCAACCGCAAGAGAACTGGCAAACAATTTTCCGGTCAGGGTCATAGAAAGACCAAGGAAGCTGGGATTATCATCCGCAGTAGTGAAAGGATTTAAGGAATCGGTTGGAAAATGCATTGGCGTAGTGGATGCAGACCTGCAGCATCCTCCGGAATACATTAAAAGTTTTGTTTCTGTCGTATCAAAAGAACACGATATTGCAGTTGGAAGCAGGTATACTGCGGGTGGAAGAATTAAGGGCTGGAGTAATCTCAGATCTATAATTTCAAAGGGAGCTATCATGCTCTGCAGACCATTAACAGATATTAAAGACCCAATGAGCGGGTACTTTTTCCTAAACAGGAGGGTTATTGAGGGCGTTTCATTCAATCCAAAAGGCTATAAAATATTGCTCGAGGTGCTGGTAAAAGGGTTATACAACAGTGTAAAAGAAATCCCATATACCTTTAAACCCCGGGAAAACGGGAAAAGCAAGCTCGGTATAGGGGAGTATGCCAACTACTTAATGCTACTGTATCATCTCTACGGGTTCAAGCTGAACAGGAGATTACATGGTGGATGAGCTGCTGAGGTATGGGGGCATTATATTCTCTGCTTATCTATTGTATCATGATTGTGCAGGAAAAATAGGGGGTAAAGCTCATGCAGCAGTCACTGGTCTCAATTATTGTACCAACGTTAAATGAAGAAAAGCATATAACTCAACTTTTAACGTCTATTAAAAGGCAAAGCTATAGTCGTATAGAGATTATTATAGTAGATGGGGGAAGCAAAGATAAAACTCTCGATATAGCCAATGGATTTGGTGCTATGGTGAAAATAATAGATAAATTAGGAGAATTTGAATCTCGTAATATAGGCGCAAAGCTGGCAAAAGGTAAAATTCTGATACAAACATGTGCTGATATTGTATTTCCTGAGAAGGTGGTTGAAAGAGTGGTAGATTCTTTTTTAAAAAATAAAAAATTAGTTGGGCTTACTGGCCCAGGAATACCTATCAATCCTCCTTACTGGGGTAAGCTTGAATACATAATATATAATAAAACAAGGCTTCTTGCCTCTAAATTCAAGATTTTTTCGACAAGCACAAATTTCCTCGCCTGTAAAAAAAATGTTTTTGAAGAGATAGCCGGTTTTAGAAGAAACGATGTGAATGCAGATGGTTTATTTGGAAGAGAATTATCTAAGAGAGGAGAAATAAAATTTGATAGTAGTACCTATGTACATATTTCATCAAGAAGGTTATGGGAAATGGGTTTTTTAAGATTTAACCTTTTATTTCTTTATGTCCTGGAAAATTTCATACCATTTCTCTCATCATCAAATTCATTTAATGAACGCAAAGTGAAAGCTAAGCAGAGGCACCATAAGTTACATGAAAATTTACAAGTGTAATATTGTAAAATTTTTTAATCGTTTCGATGAACTCCCGGCTTATTATGATTATTTCTTGTTATCATTACTGATATTGTTTATAGGATATTATCTTGAAGCATGGAATGGTTATCCCAAGGGGGATGATGCTTATCTTCATTTGACAAAAATAAAATTTATTATAGATAATTTCCCAAATGTTGGTTGGAATCCTTATCAATATTTTGGATACGAACCTTTTAATACATACCCTTATGTTCCATACCTAATTCTAGCCGCCGTATATAAAATAACTGGTGCATCATTGGAGACCCTGCTTATAGGTGGATTATTATTTTCATTGATTTTATTTGGCACATCGATACTTAAACTGACACGATTACTTAACATATCAAGAGCGATGGGAATAGTATTATCCCTTCTAATCTTCTCTACTCCAGTATTTTGGAACTGGAGTCTTGTGGGTGGAGCATATCTGAGATTATATGCTCTTCCGTTCATGATTCTTTCCGTACTGTACAGCATTAAGCATATTGATGAGATAAATTCAGGTAAAACTAACACGCAAACGTTTCTCAAGGTAACAACCGTTTTAGCCATTACTGCTTTACTCCATCCGTTTATATGGTTATTTACCCTCCCCACTATCCTGTTATTATATATCCTGGGGGTGAAAGGTATAAGGCTCAAAATTAAAAATCTGTTCCGAATTTTTATTCCAGTTTCGGTCGTTACTTTCTGGTTTTATATTCCATATCTACAAATGAAAATAAGTGTGCCTCTTCACGACTATACGCCAAACCCAATGTCTGGACTGTTCAAAACGCTTCCGACTACAGTTTTAACTCTTAACACTTTATATGCTTTTCTTGTAATAATCCTGATGCTACCTCTTTTGGCTTTGTTATTGAAATATGCCAAAGGTGAGCCCGTTAAATATAAAAGAAGCACGGTGTCTCTTCTGATAGCATCGTTGCTGTTTTCTTTTTACCATTTGCTTTTTGGATGGTTTTCAATGCCAAGAACTATGTACCAGATTTCTGCCTACGATTCAGCAACCTGGTTAAATCTTTTTCTTCTATTATTTATAATCTCCAGTTATTCTCTTTTTGAGAGGAATTTTACAGGTAAAGCCATAAAATTCGAGAGTATTAAAATTGGATTGATTCTGCTTATCCTACTTGAACTATCTAACACTCTGCCCTTAGTGAAGGATAATTTTATGTCCTATACAGCTCCAGATGATTGGAGAACCGTTGCATTTGAATCTAAACAATTTCTCGATAAACAGATTGATGGCATGCCAGATCAATACAGGCTGGGAATCACATACAATAGACTCTTGACAAGATGGATAAACTATGTTTACCCGGAACTGAAGATAACTGGTGGGAGGGATGTAAGCTCACAGCCTAACATGGAATATCAGGATTGGTTTTTGGACAGGGTCTTCTATCGATTTGATTATGAAAGATACAAAGATATGTATGGTGAAGATTTACCAAAAATACGACCAGAATATGGATTTACTGACAATAAAAGCGTAAGTCCTATACTGTGGCTTTTAGATTGGGCTGGCAGTAGTGGTGTAATATTCTATCCCAATATAATGTTAAACCGGAATACGCTACAGGAGTATTTGAGCAGACCTCAGATCTTTGAGATCGAGAGCGGGAGAACAAGATTAGGAGACATATATTACATCAAATATAACAAATCCAGTCCAATCATAGTGTTATCCGATGTACCCACTTTAGCCATCCCGTCTGACTCTCAGAACAGAGATAACTTATTTATGAAAACCCTTATGATTTTAAGTTATGTAAATGCAGATTCTAAAGTAATTATTCCAATTAAAATAGACCCAAATAGAATTTCTTCAAGTAAGTTAAATCAATTCGATAGTATTCTAGTAACTGATGAATTGTATCGGGCGTATAAAGAAGAATTAGTGAAGTATGTTAGAAATGGTGGAAATCTATTGATCATCAGCAAAGGTAGAAGCAGAGCTATTGAATCAAAATTAAATCAAGTGACTAATAAAACTGAAAAGATAGGAAACGGGAAAATAGCTTGGATAAATGCCAGCCTGGATGAGATTTTTGATGCAGGGGATTTTTTAACTGTATTTAATTTTATACAATTGTTAAATCCCTCGTTAAAGATGGAAGAAATTGATCTCTCGACGCAGTGGAAAATAGGATTTACTACAGAGAATACTTCAAGTAAAATTTTATACGAAAAAGAAAATGAAATCGCTGTTCTGAATTATTCGATTAATCCTGCCTTGAAGCATAACCAGATCAATATTTTTATATCTGCAATGCGAAAAGCGCCTACAGATCGTCAGGGTATAATTTCTCTGGATATGTACAGTAACAACTGGAGGAATATGTATGCTGATATAATTCTAAAGGATAGTAATTACTACAATGGATTTCTATATTATCCGGTGAAATTAAAATCGGAAAATTCTTATCCGAATGAAGGTTGGAGAAAGTTTTCAGTGCCAGTATCAGGATTTAGATTAAAAGGAAATCCTGATCCGATATTAAAAAATTTTAATGTTATAGAGATAGCAATAAACGAAGACGCTCCGTACAACTCTAAAAATAATGTAGTACGGTTGAGAAATGTAACAGTTTCGTTCCTGGATATACCGTATCTGAATCATGGAATCAAGATAGAACCAAAATATGTAAGAAAAAATCCCCAGGAAATAATAATAAGTTTGCAAAATAGGACCAGAGGGGTTTTGCTTAAAGAATCATTCAACAAAAATTGGAAGTCATATATAACTCGCGATGATAAAACCGAAGAGTTGCCGATTTATTTTACAGGACCAGGTTTCATGTATGTCCAAATCCCGGAGAACATCACTGCCCCAACGAATGTTACCTTCAATTACGAATCCGAACCTTTGAAATTTCATGGAGGATAAGAAGGATTGAATGATTTGTCTTTGAGAGCAGTCAATTTACTTGCATTGGTAATAGGAATGCGAAAAATCAGTAGCATATGAATTTACTTTAAGTATCATAAAAAGCTACAAACAAAAGGGCAGAGAATATGGCTGATGAAGATGTAACAAGTGAATGGTCGCTATCCAATTATTTAATACTTACGGCTGTGATACTTCTTGTTACAACAGGCATAGTATCAGGGCTTGGAGGCAGCGCAGCTTATGCAAATCAGCTGGCTATAAATATCTATTTTCTATTAATAGCAGGTGTTGCAATAAGATTTTTTGAGCTCATATTACCTGAAACATTTATCCAGAGATTAAAGGCAAAACTACCCAAAATAAACAGAGGCGAAAATAGTTTAAATGCTGCAAGTGATTACATGCTTGATTTTTTCACCGATATCACGAAGAATGTTGGCCTCTCATTACTGATTTTTTTCCTTATAATCCTGGGTTATGGAGCGTTAGTCGATTGGTTCTTTTTGGAAACGTTTATTAGACGATTGGTATACGTTATTATTATATTCTTTGCGCTTCATCTGATATTAAGGGTTAGGTCATGAACTTTTCGGTTTTAAAGAATGCTGCAATTAATCAATATTATCCAATAATTTTTTATTTCTCCATATCGTTTCCGATTCTGTTTTATTTTAAAGGATACTACGTCTTAACGCTGGATATGATTTTTCCGATAAAGATATTTTTTACAAACTATTTTTATGGCTTCTCTCCTCCAGTTTTTGGCGGGAATATACTCGTAGCCTCAACTATGGGGCTATCTGGCGTAATACCTTCTTGGTTATTACAAAAAATCTACTTAATTTTAATAGTATTCCTTTCCGGAATTTCCATGCATTCTCTAATCAATACAGAATCCTCCATTCCAAAATACTTTGCGGGCATTCTTTACGCTGTAAACCCTTTTGTATATGTTCGGTTTTTAGCAGGACAATGGCTTATCTTACTTGCCTACTCTGTTACGCCTTTTGCGGTAAAATCATTTATTGATTTTCTTAACAGCCAGAGCAAGAAAAATCTCATGAAACTATCGCTCTTGACTGCTCTAACAGGTGCCATGGACTCCCATATTCTTGCCCTGCTGTTTCTTGTATATTTAATTTTTTTGATTAATAAATTCTATCAGATAAAACGTGAAGTATACGCGATAAAAACTCTTCTAAAATCTCTGGCTATACTTGCTGTATTATTCCTGTTGCTAAATCTTTACTGGCTGCTACCTTTATTTACGGCAAAGGCAACGCTGATACATCAAATCTCCCAGGCTGATATTTATGTCTTTGCCACAAAAGCATCAGCATTTAATGCTGTTTTTACAATAGCCAGTATGTACGGCTTCTGGCGTAGCGGCTATATCTATGCAAAGGATTTCATTCCTTACTGGTATCTTTTATTCTTTTTCATACTTTTCCTGGCTGTGAATGGTTTTATTGATAATTACAAGAACAAAATCTTTGATTTACCTGTAAAAGCTTTTGTGGCAATAGCAATAATTGCGGTAATTTTAGGCTCTGGCGCCTTTAGCCCATTTTCATCATTATTCGAATTTTTATTTAATAATATATTTTTCTTCAAGGGTCTAAGGGATTCTCATAAGTTTGCAGCACTGCTTACTCTCTCTTACTCTTATCTCGGGGCTTTAGGTGTGGCAGGGTTTGAGAAAATTGCCCACGATTCGGTATGCAGCGCTGATGCATATAAAAAAGTGGCAGCATGGGTGGTTGTTATTATTGCTCTAATCACACCTTTTGTCTATTCCTTCACCATGTTTAACGGCTTCTGGGGACAATTAAAACCAACAGATTATCCTGAAGACTGGTATGAGGTGAATGAACTGTTAAACAAAGATCCCCAAGATTTTAATGTTTTATTCTTACCATGGCACCAATATATGGATTTTAAATGGATTCCTAATGTTCAGAAAAGAATAAACAATCCGGCATCTTTTTTTTTCAATAAACCTATAATTCAAGGCGAAAATACCGAGATTGGCTCTATTTACACCCAGTCCACCAACCCCGCACAGCGCTATGTTGAGTCTTTGTTGAGTAATAGAGATAAAATTACAAACTTCGGCGAGCTTATAATCCCGTTAAACGTCAAATACGTTCTTTTAACTAAAGAAGTGGATTATAAAGAATACTTCTTCCTTTTGAATCAGACCGACCTGAAGTTAACAAAAGAAACCGAAAATTTCTATATCTTCAAAAACGCTCATCCGGTCTCCCGCTTCTACTTATCTTCTTCGCCCCCTCCATCTGATCCGCAGGAGCAGTCCGAATTTATTCTGTCCCTTAAACCCTCTGATTATACACAGCTTTCTCCTGTAAAGTTCAGCGTAAACGCGGATGCAGGATATGTAGTGTTCGTGCCGCCTAACCTGGACTCCGACTGGTGGGAGCTTGACGGACAAACTTCAACTATTAACAGGTTCTATGCGGTTTACCCTGCCGGGTCGGGGATGGTTTATTACGGGCGGTTTAATACTTACCTGGTGGGGTATCTTGTTTCTCTTGTTACTCTAATCGGGTTAATTATATGGTACTACAGGAAGGATGATTTGAATAAAATGATGAAGCCTGAAATCAGACACTGAGAAACAAGAGCCAATCCTCATTTTAATATACTCCTCCATCCTATCATAGTTCACCATGCCCCCAATCTTCGAAATAACCCATAAGGACTGCGCCGGACGCATCGGGCGCCTCGAAACCCGTAACGGGATTATCGAAACCCCGACTATTATGCCCGTTGTTAATCCCAATATCCAGACCATCAAGCCTTCCGAGCTTCGCAAGTTCGGCGCCGAGATTATTATAACTAATTCTTATATAATTTACCGCAAACCCGAACTTGCGGCGCGTGCCCTGAGCGAGGGGCTGCACTCGCTTCTTGATTTTGATGGCCCGATTATGACGGATTCGGGTTCCTACCAGCTATCAGTTTACGGGCAGGTGGAAATGGATAACGCCCGGATTATCCGGTTCCAGCAGGATATCGGCTCGGATATCGGAGTCCCGCTCGACATACCCACGCCACCCGGCGTTCCCAGAGAGCGCGCCGAATCTGAGCTTGAGATAACCTCCAGCAGGGCAAAAGAAGCCCTGGGGCTAAAGAAAGACATGCTCCTGGCCGCGCCGGTGCAGGGCTCAACATTCCCTGACCTGAGGGAGCGCGCGGCGCGTGAGTTAAGCCAGCTTGATTTTGACATCTATCCTCTTGGCGCGGTGGTGCCGCTTATGGAATCATACCGCTATTCCGACCTTGTAGATGTCATTGTCGCATCAAAGAAAGGTCTTTCTCCTGCTTCGCCCGTTCATCTCTTCGGCGCCGGACATCCAATGATGTTCTCCCTGGCTGTCGCGCTCGGCTGCGATCTCTTCGATTCCGCCTCGTATGCCCTCTATGCCAAAGAGGGGCGGTACATGACCGTGCGCGGGACGCACCATGTGGATAAACTCCAGTACCTGCCGTGCTCCTGCCCTGTATGCACTTCACATGATGCCGGCGAATTGATAAAGAGCGAAAACCGGGAAGAGCTTCTGGCGCGCCATAATCTTTACGTGACCTTTGCTGAGATGCGGGAAGTAAAGCAGGCTATAAAAGAGGGAAGCCTCTGGGAACTCGTGGAGCAGAGGTGCAGGACGCATCCGCAGCTCCTGAACGGGCTTAAGCGCGCGCTTTATTACTCGGACTGGATAGAGCAGTTCCAGCCTGCGCCCAGATCGACGTTCTTTTACAGCGGTCCTGAATCAGCGCTCAGGCCAGAGGTTTTAAGATACAGGAAAAAGCTGAAAAACTTCGACCTGAAAGGCAAGGTGCTTATCAGGACGCATAGGCTTGATAATGAAGATGATTTCGATTGGGTGCTTGATTTTAAACCGCCTTTTGGCGCATATCCGCTGGAGCTTAAGGAAACGTATCCTTTCAATGCTGAGGTAACAGATGAGCCGGATTACGAGTCTCTTACTGTGGCGCTACAGAATACGCTGGAGTTGATGGAGTTGAACCCTGAGGCGGAGTTTACGTTCGTGTATGAAAGAGAACATCCTCTAATGGAGAAAATAGGGCAAAGGGCGAAATTGGTGGTAAAAGGAGAGACTGCTCACAGTTAAAGGGTTGAGATGGATAACAAGCCTTTTTGTTTTTTCGTAATATACTGCGAATGATTGGAGTAAGCGCATTATGGTAGTAACGGACTACCGACCGAGGTCGGAGGCATTATATAGGCGCATGAGGGTTTCTGTCGTGTATTTACCATTTTGGCTTTTATTTTATCTGGGAGGGGCACTTATTAAAGAGAATAAATCAAAAAATTCCTATAACGAACTTTACAGCAAGCCCTATCATTATGGAATATGTGACGTTGATCATTGTACCAGCTAGGAAGAACAGCGAGTTCTTGCTCATATCCTCCTTACGTATAATGGATTTGGCTGTGAATACTAGTGCCAGTGCGGTATATGCATTCAAGAACATAAAGGTGAGTATCAGAACGTTCTCGCACTTACCTATGATGAAACCGGTATCTAATACCTCTTTACTAAGAGTCTGGCTAACTGGCTTGGCTAAAAAATTGGTGAGAATATAATTCAGTAACTTACTGCTGGTTCCTACAAGAACAATATATCCAACTTAGGACTTACGCGATTAACTTCAACCAACCGTACTCAGCATAATTTTAATATTCAGCTTGCACAAACACATTTTGAAGCAATAAAATTATGCAAAAGCAAAAGTGTTCCTTAAAATTGTATACCAATTTTTTAATAGCAAACCAGAATAGATATTCTGGGTTAGAACTGTCAAGAGTATCTCCTGTTGAAGATTTGTGTCATGATTCGGTTTCAAGGTGGCTATCCAGTTCAAATTTTACGCCTTCTGACCTTTGGAACCAGGTTAAAAGTTTGGTTGATGTTAAAACTGGATACCTGTTATGCGATGATACCCTTCTCAACAAGCAATACTCAAGAGTAAACGAACTTGCAAAAAAGCAATACAGCGGAAACGAGCATGGGCTGGTAAATGGTATCTGCCTTGTAAATTTGCTCTGGACAAATGAAGATGAATTCATTCCCGTAGACTATCGGATCTACAGAAAAGAGGCCGATGACAAGACTAAAAACGACCATTTTCAAGACATGCTCAAAAGGGCTAAAGACCGTGGTTTTTCTCCGCTCTATGTCCTGATTGATTCCTGGTATTCCAGTATTAGCAACCTTAAACTTGTATCTAAGAAATTCGGATGGAATTTCATTTGCAGTCTGAAATCTAACCGTAAAATCAATGTTATCCAAGGAACTTATATTCCTATAGCTGATTTGGATCTTGCTGAAAAACAAGTGAGGAAAGTCTGGCTTAAGGAATTTGGTTTCATCTTGGTATGTAAGATAGTTGACAAGAATGGCGACATTACGTATCTGGCAACAAGTGATTTAACTCTACAAGATTACGATGATTTCGTAAATCATTTTCAGCAGCGGTGGAAGATAGAAGAATTTCACAGGGGAATCAAGCAAACAACAGGAATAGAGAAGTGCTATTCTACTCTGGCATCTTCTCAAAAAACTCATATTTTTGCTTCTTTTGTAGCGTTTATTAAGTTAGAAATCAGACGGTTAAAGGAAAATATATCATGGTATGAGCAAAAGGCTACTATCAATAGATGTGCTGCTAATAACTATTTGAGGGCAAATGCGTAAGTCCTACAACTAATAGAATAGCGACATAGATTGTGTTCATTCTTTATCCTCCTTTATCTTTTCCAGCAGTCTCGGTGGATTATACTGGAGCACATAGTTTAAATCTTCTTCGATACCCGAAATCTCCTTCCACATAGAGCGGTTTAGAGCCATTGATACCGCTTGCTGCGATATACCCAATGCTTTTGCCACCATATTCTGGTTTCCTATCTTTCTATATTCATAGAGTATCCTGCGCTGCCGGGGAGACCAGCCTTTTTTCAGTAGAAAGATTAAATTTATTTCTCCCGCCACTATTTTATCCATTATCTCATCGCCAATGGACATTTTGAACATCAATCTTGAACGTTTGAGGTCTTTCAGGATATCTGAAGCTTTGTGGAATGCTGGTCCATCCATCCTTGATACTTCCTGGCTTTCCACTGCAGTATCAATGTAATCGAAGACCAGCACGAACCTCATAGAATATGGATAAAACTGTTCCAACAGCGTGTTTATTATCTTATAAACACTCGTTATATTCAGGAGTACTCCTCCAATCTCGTCTATCCCTTTCAAGATATTGAAATTTGCATAAATATCCTCAACGAAGTTCAAATTCACATTCGAGCATGCCTTTTCTAGTTTTCTCTGAAATATCTCCCTATCCTTAATCTTGCGGGAGGCTACGACATCGCCCAGCATCACGTAGAATTTTTGTTTCATTTAAGATATTGTATAGTGTTTATGGTTTATAAAACAATCGTTTTTGTTTGTTTATTAAAAAACAACTTATTTTGATTGTATATAAAAAAACAACTTATTTATCCGTGCCAATTGTTAGTCCCTCGATTATTATTCTTGTTAATTATATTCAAGTGGATGCACGAAGTAACCAGCAATACAATTACAAACTTGGCGTGATTGATCAGATATCAGCCTCTCAACAGACTGCCGAGGCGCAAGCCTGATGCCTGCGCCCTTCTGTTTTTCTCCTTTATTCTTTAGGTAGCGTCCTAAATTTCGTGACCTATATAAAAAATCGCCACTGAGGCATGGAGATGCAGAGAGATATTTTAAAAAAAGCTCTCCGTGCCTCTGCTTCTCTGTGGCTTTTGATTATATTTGCCACGGAGACGCGGAGAACACAGAGGTTACAATCAGGGCTTAAGAAACTAATTGCCACTGAGGCACAGAGAACACAGAGATTGAAGTTAAAATGTTAGCTTTTGATCCTCAGCATAATGGTCTCTGTGCCTCTGCGTCTCTGTGGCTAATTTATATACTCCGGTCATGCAGATCAAATTCACAGCAATTTAAGCTCATATTTAAATAAATCCCTCACATTAACAGCACTACAATTAACAAACATCTGCGTTCATCCGCGTTCATCTGCGGTTGAAATCAGCTATGAGACCATATGACCAAAATCTTCGAAATAACCCATCGCGACGGAGCAGCCAGAATCGGTAAATTGGCTCTGGACAGTGAGCTATCAATTCCAGCCATTATCCAGATCCACAAAAAGGAATCCCCTGTAATCGATTCCGGCTCTCTCTGGAAAAAAACCGAGTTTAACGAACTTGCTGAATCCCAAAAAATAGTCATTCTTCCCCACAAATCACTGCCCCTCCATATAAGAGATGAGCTCATAGAAGAAATCCAAAAAGAGGTTAAACCGCTGTCAAATTCGTCTCAGACTGGCACTGTAATCCATCCCTTCGCCCGTGAATACCCGGCATCAGACTTATATGTACTCGGCGCCGCAAAACAGCTTGAGAACCAGCCCAGGGACTTCGTAAATTCGATAATCAGGCTCAAGGAAAACACGCGTGCCGACTCGTTATTATATGCGCCCGCCCTTGCAACGCCTGAGAACCTGTCAATGCTTGTGTACATCGGCGTTGATATCGTAGATGAGACTTTGCCGATAATCAAGGGCTACCAGGACATTTACCTTACGAATTCAGGAGAATACCATCTTGACAGGCTGCATGAGCTACCCTGCGCCTGTGCTATATGTTCGGGGAACACCCCGCAGGAACTGATCAAACTTCCCAAAAAAGAGCGCGCCGAGTCATTATCGCAGCACAATTCATTAAAACTTGGCGAAGAACTGCGAGTAATTCGTGAGCAAATAAGGACAGGGAGTCTTCGCGAATACGTAGAACGGCAGTGCAGGGCGCGCCCGTGGCTTACTGCGGCGCTCCGCCTTATCGATGCGGAGGGCGTATTTCTTGAGAAAAGAACCCCGGTTTTCAGGTCGAACACCTTATACGCCAACACATCAGAATCGCTTAACAGGGTGGAGATCAGAAGGTTCGCTCAGAGGGTTATGGAACGCTACACAGCGCCCGAGCTGGATACTCTTGTCCTCCTCCCCTGTTCTGCAAGAAAACCATACTCTACTTCACTCTCCCACCAGAAGTTCATCAATACGATGGGAAAGTACAGGAAACACGCTCATGAGGTGATTATCACATCTCCTGTAGGCATTGTCCCGCGCGAGCTTGAATTGATGTACCCTGCTGCGCATTACGACACCCCGGTCACGGGATACTGGGACAAAGAGGAGAGAGCCTGGGTAGGCGGATGCCTGCGCTCGTATCTGCTGAAGAATAAATACAGGAACATAATCGCACATGTGGACGGCGCATACAGGGAGATATGCGACTCGGTGGAGAAAGAGCTTGGGCTTGAATTTATTTATACTGCAGAGGATGGCGTAACCGCAAGGTCATCCCTTGAGAAACTTGGACAGGCGGTCTCAGAATTCGAAGGCGGCAAAAAACGCTCATCAGAAGAGGCAAAACTTGACCTTATGCGCGCGGCTGCGGATTTCCAGTTCGGAAGAGGTGCAGGAGATATCCTTGTGAAAGGTGCTTCAGTTAAAGCTCCGTTTCCCAAGTTCCAGTTATTTGCAGAAAAGCAGCTTGCAACTCTGATCCCGCAATACGGCACCATTGCCCTGACGGTCGAGGGCGGGCTCCGGCTCCGTGACCATCCCGGCTATAAAGTGAAGATAGGTGATTTCACACCCCACAGCAGTATCCTTGCTCCCGGCGTGCTGAATGCAGACCCGCAGATCCGCCCCAATGATGAAGTTATCGTGGAAGGCGAAGGGTTCTTCGGCGTCGGGCGCGCCCTCATGAGCGGCTGGGAGATTAAAGAGTGTGCAAAGGGCATTGCTGTAGAGCTTCGCCACTCAAGGAAAATTGCCAACTGATATATAGTCTCGGCACCAATAATATTACAGGTGTTGGGAATGAAGCTCTCATGCGCATCTCTTTTTCTGTGGGAATACAGGGTCTACGATATAATGGAGATACTGCTTGAGGCTGGCATAAAGAGTGTTGAATTCTGGGTTGAAACACCTGATTTCTGGAAAGACAGGCATGACCTGATAGCCCGGGCAGCTCTTGAAGAAGCCATCTCCATGATGCCTGACGGATGCACCCTGCATGCACCGATACTGGATCTGAACCCCGCGTCATACAACGATTATGTGCATGAAGCCACTATAAAGGAGACGTTGTGGTCTCTTGAACTTGCAGATACGCTTGAGGCAAGAGTGGTCACGATTCATGCAGGCAAGAGAACGGTACACCGCATCCCTACCAATGAGGACTGGAACAAGTTCTTAAAATATCTCAGGATATGTAAAAAGAAAGCGGATGACCTGGATATTGCTCTTTCACTTGAGAACAGCATGCCGGGCATATCGCGCATGTGCTCCGGGCCGGATGAAATGAAAGATGTCCTTGAAGAATTCCCGGGAATTTTTTTCACTTTTGATGCAATGCATGCGTTCATCCAATCCAGCGAAGTCGCTCTCTCTTTCATCAATGAACTTGGCGACAGGATCATCAATGTTCACGTCGGTGCACCACACAACGGGACGCAGCATTACCCGTCGCACCGCCAGAAGAACATGGGGGTAGTGTTGCAGGCGCTCCACGATTCAGGTTATAAAGGCGACCTGACGATAGAGATCGATGATAAGGCTTATTCCACGCCCATGTCAAGAGAGGATAAGGTCAGGGAACTGGTAGAAGAAAGGAAGTATCTGGGCTCCATATTCAATTTATGATTCGTCATACCTTTTTAGGCAGCCTGACATGCACAGTCGTCCCGACCCCGACCCTGCTCTCTATCCGGATTTCGCCTCCATGGGCATCAACGATACTCTTGCAAATATAAAGTCCAAGACCTGTCCCGCCGTATTTCCTGGTCAGGGAAGCATCAGCCTGGTAGAATCTCTGGAAAAGATAGGGGACCACGTTCTCAGGGATCCCTATGCCAGTATCTGCAACTGTTATATGCACGGTATCGTCTTCTTCCCACGCTTTAACCGTTACGCTGCCTCCCGGATGTGTGAACTTTATGGCGTTATCCATAAGGTTCATGAATACTTCTGTCAGCCTGTCCCTGTCTCCCATAACCTCAAGGTGAGCAGGCAGTTCTTTTGCCAGGGTGATGTTCTTTCTCTCAGTCTGTACCTTCATATCAGCCATAGAAGCGGTTATTATATCTTCAACATCCTGCTTTTTCATCTCAAGCGCAGGTTTGCCTATCTGCTGCACGCTTAAAAATAATAAACTATTTATCAGCCTGGTGAGCCTGTCGGTATTCCTGATTATGGCTTCCAGGGATTTTCTCTGGGTCGGTGTAAGGGCGCCGAGCTTATCATCATACATAAGCTCACTGTATCCGCGGATCGAGACGAGTGGGGTCTTCAGCTCATGGGAAACGTTTGAGAGGAACTCGCTTTTCATCCTGTCCAGGGACTTAAGTTCTTCGTACGCTGCCTCCAGTTTTTCGTAGGAAATCATGGATTCATGGTACAATCTGGCATTTTCAATTGCAACGCCTATCTGGCTACCTATGGATGCCAGGACATCAATATCTTCTTTCGTGAATACCCTGCGCCTGCGGTTTGCAAGGTTCATGGCTCCTACTACATTGCCTTTAGCCATAAGCGGCACACCCACAAGCGTAACAAGCCCCTCTTTTTCTAAAGAGGGTAAAAGAGAACGGGTGGGATAGTGATCTATATCCGTGACAAACGGTTTTTTAATTTGAACAGCCCTCCCTGCAACACCTTCACCGATCTTTATTTCAGAAACAGTTTTTATAAAGGTATCGGAAAGCCCCCTAGCAGTCTTCAATTTCAGCATTTTTCCTTCATCTTCAAGTGAATATATCGAACCGACATCGGTTGATGTAACTTGCAAGGTTTTAGCAAGCGCCTCTTTGAATATCTCATTCAGATCTAAAGACTGGCTCACTACCCTGTCGATTTCAAAAAGTATCTCCATGGTCTGGCTGCGGCTCATTAGTTCAGAATACAATCTGGCATTTTCGACCGCCACTCCTATCTGGCTGCCTATGGATGCGAGAATATCAAGGTCTTCTTTTGAGAAGAGCCTATGCTTGCGGGTTGAGAGGACCATAGCCCCGACGACCTTTCCCTTTGATATGAGAGGAACGCCGGCAAGGGAACTTATACCATCTTTTAACATGAGGGGAAGAAACTCAACATAGGGAAAGTCCTCAATTTCCATGGTTACCGGTTTACCTGCTTTAACGGCCAGTCCCGATACCCCCTGCTCTATTGTCAGCTTTGAGGCAGCCTGTGCCAGCTCTGAGGATATGCCTGTATAGGTTCTCATGCTGAGAGTTTTCTCATCAGTCTCAAGTAAATAAATCCAGCCTGCATCCGAGGATGTCACCTGGATAGATTTTGCCACCGCCTCCCTTAATAGTTCATCAAGATCCAGGGACTGGCTCACAACCCTGTCGATTTCAAAGAGAATTTCCAGGGTTTTATCATGTTCCTTGAGCTCGGAATATAAATGGGCGTTTTCAATAGCGATTGCCACCTGGTTTGCAATCGTCTGGCAGATGCCTATTTCCTGTTCAGTGAATTCTTTTTCTTCACCAAGGCTGCTCAACAGCATCATTCCCAGCGTCTTTTCCCCAAGAACCAGAGGCACTACAAGGATAGACCTTATATCCAGCCTTTCTGCCATCTCTTTTTCTTTCGGGGATAATTCCGCCTTTGCAGTATCTTCAACCAGTACATACTGCTTATTTTGATATGCCTCATTCAGTAATGGAAAATCTTTAAAATACAATATTTCCCCAAGGGATGGTTTCAGGTGGTCTCTGGGACTGTATTCGGAAGTTACGGTCCCATACTCTTTTCCCTCTTCCACAAGTATTATGGAACAATGGGAGACGTTGACTATTTTTACTGCTTCCCTGACTGCGATGTCCAGGATTTTATTCAGATCAAGACCGCTTGAAATGCTCTGGTTCGTTTTGACCAGCGCAGAAAGTTCAAGGTTCCTTCTGTTTAAGTCCCTGGTTCTCTCCTTTATTTTCTGGTCCAAGCCCTCGTACAATTCTTTCAACTGTTTTACCATTAAATTGAAAGACTGTGCAAGTTCGCCGATCTCATCTTTGCTCTCAGGTTCTATTTGAACAGCCAGATAACCTTTGGCTACTTTTCTGGATGCATTTGAAAGCCGTACAAGGGGACCTGCAAACCTCTTGCCTAAAAAATATGCTAACAATGATATTACAGCAAAGTAAAATATGCCCAGTGCGATTGACCTCTCTTTAGACCTTGTTACAGGTATCAGCGCTTCGGAAGAATCTATCTTTACCACTAACCCCCAGCCTATAACAGGAATATAGGTATACGCAGCAAAAACTTCTTTCCCACGATAATCAAGTGCCTGGATGGTGCCATTTTCTCCGTTTACTGCATGGATTGCCGGCTGGGCAAGGTTAGAGTCAAGAGGAAACATGAGCTGCAAAGCCGCGCTTTTATTTTGACGTAAAGGATTCAAATAAACAACATAATTTCCTCTTCTCTGGACGAGAAGGGTTTCACCGGTTTCTCCCAGTCCTGTATAATCACCGGTAACATCGTATATGAGCATGGGATAAACCGTGACCGCAAGTACGCCAATGAATTTGCCTGTGCTCCTATTTAATACAGGAGACGCTATAATATAGCCGGTCGTATTATCATAATAACTTATATTGCCAATGTACAGGTTTTCCTTAGCTTTTTTAAAAAAATCTTCTCCGGACTGGTTCGTGTTTATCAGTTTTCTCTCCGTGGAAGCCACGACAATACCATTGTGGTCAAGCGCTGTCATCTTAAGGAACACAGGGATGTCCTTTTTTACTCTTTCAAGGTTAAAGGCAAGATTGCTTGTGTTCTTACTTTCTATCTCCTGCATGAAATTTGATGAAGAGATCTCCTTTATCTGCTCTACTCTGAAGTTCACAACAGTTGAAATGTGTGTTTTCTTCGCCTCAGCAATCCCGCTCAGGTCATCGAATATCGTTTTCTCCAGAGCGGCCTTTTCTGCCGAATAATTGATGTAGCTTATTATAGCATAGGGCAGGAGAGATATTACTATTAAAGAGATTACTAATTTCTGGCTTATCCTCAAACTTTTCACGACTCAACCATTTTTTTGACTCTTTCAACCAGGTCTTTTCTCCCGAAAGGTTTAGTGATATAGTCATCTGCTTTAAGTACATGCAGACCGAGCATTTTATCGATATCCTGGTTCCTTACTGTGAGCATTGCCACAGGCAAATGCCGGTGCTTTTCTTTTATTTTCTTGAATACTTCCCATCCGTCCATTTCAGGCATCATTATGTCCAAAAGTACCGCATCGGGTTTTTCTTCGTCTAATTTCTTCAAACATTCGCTGCCGCTGTAAGCGGTTATTACCTCAAAACCCTCTGTTTCAAGTACAAGCTTTACCAGGTCCACGGTATCAGGTTCATCATCTACGACCATTATTTTCTTACTCATGCGGTTTACTCCACTTTTCCTTATTTAAGAAGTTCATCTTTTAACCACCACCAGTATTTATAAGAAGCAGCAAGAACGATTGAATTTCCAATTATGAGCAGGGCAAATAGGGAATCCTCGGAAGTCGTACTCGATGTGTAGTGGATTTGCCAGCCTGCAGATATAGTCATAATTAATACTATAATAGCAAAATAGTACAGCAGATAATATTTCGGGGCGCCCATCCCTTCACCCATTCTTTCGCTGAGGTGCGCCAGTGCTGTATAAAAGACAAGTAAGCCCAGGATGCCCAGGAAGAAAAGACCGAACTCAAGTATCATTTCCACCTCTTTGTCATAACTTGGTGCAGCCTGATACTCGCGCTTCCCAGGAGTACGCCCCCGAATGCAAAGAACAGGTTTCTCCAGAGTAAAGAGGGAAACAGGTACTGGAGAGAAGAAACTATGAACAGGACAAGGGCAACCAAAAAAAGATATGGATAGGTCATCCTTTTAAAAGTGCGCTGGTAAAATAGCGCTATACTGTAAGGTAAAAGGAGTAAAGGTATCATTGTGATTATCCACAGGATCACCAGCAGGTAGTTCATGATTTTTTACCACCGAACATTTCCCTGAACACATCTGAAGGAGGTCTCCTTGCCATGCCTGCAAGCACGTTCTCGTACCCTTTTATGGCGACCCTCACTTCTATTCCTTTATCAGTTATTACAAATTCCCTTATTTCCTTGTCGTGGTCAGAGCCGCGGGATTTTAAAATGCTCAGGGCTTTTCTCATCTGCCCCTCCACTTCCACCTGCCGCAGCAGTATTACGGTATCTACGCAACCGGAAAGGGTTTCCTGGGTCAACCGGATGGAACCGAAGAGTTCCGGTATCTCGCTTGTCAAAAGTGTCGTAATACCCTGCGATGCAAAATAATCCACCAGGGAATGGACATAGTCCCTCCTTTTTATGACATCAGGCAGGGCGGTCTCTAAATCTTCGATGCCATCAAAAAAGACCCTTTTAATATTGTGTTTTTTCAGGATATCTTTTATCAGTACAGCATATTCATTTGCATTGAAAAGTGCCGGAGGGATATACAGGAATTTGACCATATTCTTTTTCTCCAATTGCTCAAAGTCCCATCCGAAAGCCTTTGTATTCCGTTTAAGTTTGTCAGGCCATTCTTCAAGCGAGATTATCAAACCCGGTTCCCCTTTGCTCGCGCCCTCATATATGAAGGAGAGACCGAAGATCGTTTTCCCTGTACCGGGGCTTCCTGAAAATAAGAGTATGTCGTCCTTTAAAAGACCGCCCTTGAGCATTTTGTCAAGACCTTCCACGCCTGTGCTTACCCGGAGCGTTGAAGCTGCTTTGAACTCAGTTTCAGGAAGCAGCCTTGGGAAAACCTCAATCCCGTCGCTGCTCAGTTTGTAGGTGTGTCTTCCAGAGATATAGGACCTTCCGCGCATCTTTATTACGCTCAGGTAACGCTCGCTCCTGTCCTCTACCATTACCTCGGAAATGTGCAGGATGCAATCTACCAGGTATCCCAGAGGGCTCTCTTTCAGGCTCTCAATAGTGAACTCGCCGGTGAGGAGAATGAGCAGGTTCCAGCTTTTCATCCTTGTGAGAAGTTCAAAAAGGAAAAGGCGCTGCTCGTATTCATTTTCCCTTGATTCCGCAAGTACGGTCACAGGGTCGATGACAAGCCTGCTCGGCTTGTACATCTGTATTTTTTCTTCAATAAATTGTATAACCGCAGGCGCCCCTGCTTTGATCAGGTCTTCCTCGACGTTAAATAACCTTATCTTCTTCTTTTCAAGCAAAGAATAATCAAAAAAGGAGTAATTGGAAACAAAGCTCTCCATCATGGCGACAGGTTCGGAGATGGCTGATATAAAAACACAGGTCTCCCCTTCTTTTGCTGCATTGAACAGTGATTGCATTACAAGCGTGGTCTTGCCAGCCCCTGCCGTGCCAGCCACTAAAACTGTTGAAGGATGGTTAAATCCTCCGTTAAGAACAATATCCAGCCCTTTTATCCCAGTTGGTACTGATTTCATCCGGCTACCACCATTGAACAGGTCTATTTCTTATTACCAATAAAACTTTCCTGACTTCCCGCAGCTTTTTTTCAATCCCGTGCAGGCAGGCCGGGGAAGCGGGAATTTCATTAGAGACCTCGATATAAAACTCTCTAGCCTTAGTATATATAGATGGTACATTACATATATTTTTTTATGGTGAGATGCCCGCTGAAGTGATTATTAAGCGCCGAGGTAGGGATTTGAACCCTAGCTTACCGGAAGGTAAAACAGGTCTCGAGCCTGCCGCGTTAGTCCGCTCTGCCACCTCGGCACGGGTATGTTTTTAATATAGTTTGGTAGCTATTAACCTTTGGAAATCTGCTGATATAATATGATTAAGTATATAGGTATCTATGAGGCTTGACTCTTATCTTGTTGAGATCGGGAATCTCGGCTCCCGCGGGCGCGCAAAACGCTCGATCATTGAGGGATATGTGAGAGTTAACGGCAGGGTAGTCACCAAACCCTCGTTTGATGTTGCATACTCGGATAATGTTGAAGTATCAGAAGGACTGGATAAACCCGCAGGTTACTGGAAACTTAAAGAGATCCAGGAGAAGACCGGTATCATAAAGGATGGGGATAGCGTACTGGACATCGGCTCAAGCGCAGGAGGTTTTCTCTTGTTCGCTTCCGGGATTGCCTCGCATGTTCATGGTATTGAGTTCAGCCACGAATTCCGCTCCGAACTTGGGAAAATAGTTCATGAGCATCCCAATGTAACGGTCGAGTCCGGGGATGCGTTCACAATGCCATTTGAAAAGGAAAAGTTCGATGTCTTGCTTATGGATATTACAGTAAGCCCCTTATCTTCGATAAAAGCACTTGAGAACATACTTGAGGCATTAAAAAGCAGCGGCAGGCTCCTGCTGGTTGTGAAATTGCCAAAAAAAAGGGACAGGGACCCGATCCTCAGGAAACTATCTACCTTGGGACTGGAAATTGTTGAAGTACTTGAGCCGGAGAAAAAAGAAGCGTATATTATAGCAAGGAAGATTTTGCGACCTGTCCAAAGAATTCAATCAACCGAGTAGTTTTAAATGGACCGGATTTTTATGAGTTATACTGTTTTCATTAAGACGAATTAGATAGCGGAGTAGTAGGTGCTGGAGTGGTAGGTGCCGGGGTAGTAGGTGCTGGAGTTGTAGGTGCAGGAGTTGTAGGTGCTGGAGTTGTAGTTGGAGTAGTTGTAGGTGGTGGAGTTGGAGTAGGTGGAGGTGTTGGTGATGGTGTTGGAGTCGGCGTCGGTGTT